>SLQH01000453.1 GCA_007131555.1 Planctomycetota bacterium
GGTCCTCTGCGACAATGGTGTCCGTGACTACCAAGAGGGTGACAACCTCCATGCCATGGAAGCCCTGTTCGTGGTCGAGCGCCAGGACGCAACGACATGAAGCTCGTGGTCGGCATCGGCAACCCCGGTCCCGGCTACCGCGACACCCGACACAATTGCGGTTTCATGGTGGTCGATCATTGGGCCGCTGAGCACGGCCTGCGTTTTGCCGCGCTACGGCGCCCGGCAATCCATCAGGCAGCGTGGTCCAAGGACGGCGTCCAGGCCCTGCTGATCAAACCCCAGACCTACGTCAATCTCAGCGGACGAGCCGTCCAGGCGGTGATGACAGCCCGCCGTATCCGCCCCGAAGACGTCCTGGTGGTGGTTGATGACCTCAACCTGCCCCTGGGGACCCTGCGTCTGCGACCGGATGGCAGTCACGGTGGTCACAATGGCCTGCGGAGCATTGAAGAAGCCATCGGTCGATCCTATCAGCGATTGCGTCTGGGCATCGGCCGACCACCTGCAGCAGGTGAGGCCCAGGTTGACCATGTCTTGGGGCCCTTCCTCAGCCACGAACAGGCCCTGGCCGCTGCCATGATCAGTCGGGCTGGCCAATGTCTTGATGTCTGGCTGCATCGGGGCCATGTAGAGGCCATGCGCATCAACGGCCCGACCCCACCCCCAGCATAGCGTGACCAGGAGCCTGTCAGGGATAGCGACCGAGCATGGCTCAGATACCGACGTTGCCGACCCCGGATAGCTACGCTCCAAGCCGCATTATGACACTGAGTACCGGGCCTTGGCCCGCGTACATTCGCGGGCGGAGATTCTAGAGGCGGGCATAGGCCGGGGCGGCGGCGCCATTGTTGCACCACGCTTGCGCTCATCATCGCCATGAATGATCACGAGTCGCGGGATCCACAGGCCGTATGACGGGTGCCATGGCGACGCCCAGGCCGGGATGTGGCGAAAGCATGGTTTTCGCGCGGCTGCACACGGGCCAAGGCCCGGTGCTCCGGGGTGGGTTTGGGGTGGGCGGTGGCTTCTGGCAAGCCCATGGCCGAAAAGGCCAAGCTAGGCGATGTGTCGGTCTATTCCTTACAGGCTCCCAGGGCAGGTTGACGGTGGACCGGACCGATTCCGGCCCGATACTGGGCACATGCCGATCTGGAATCAATCTCAGGACTTGTCGCTGGTCGATGGCCAGGCCGCGGTGTGGTGGCTGGACCTGGCCAGTCCCTTCGGGGACACCCCCCATGGCATCGACTGGACCATTGAATTCCCGGAAGGCCTGACGATCTGTGACGTCACCCAGCGCCCGCACTTCGGTGTCGGCCCTGACGCCCATCGTCCCCATATCGCCCATGACAATGGCGCCCTGCATATGTCATTTCCCGGCTATCTGCCGGGCGAGCAACGACGCCGGCCGATGACCCATCACACCACCTGGTGTGAACTTTACTATCCCCTTGTGGTCACCGCCGATGAGGCCGTTGATGGCAGCGAAGTGATCATCCACCGTCGCGCCCTGGGCGACCACGATACCCGACGTCTGCCCCTCACAATTCTCAGTGATCCCGGCCTGCAACCACCACCACGACAACGACGCAATGTGCAAGCCGATTTCCTGCCCTGGTTCTCAAGGGCCGAGCAGGAAGCGCTGGCCATCGTCCTGCGCCGCTGCGGCATCACCGATGTCAACCTCAACTGGCACACCTTCGGCATCCCTCTGCTGCCGGCCACGGTCTACGCCGAGTCCATTGCCATTCTCCGCCGCGAGATGCCCGGTGTACGGATCTGGATCGGTGGCATGCCAGGTGCCGATTGCGCCCTGCCGCGAGCCGAGGGTATCTACCAACGAGACATCCCCTTCGTGGCCAATCCCCAGGTGGCGACCACCGTCGGCCGTGACCTGGTCATCGCCAACGAATCCCACTGGTGCCAGATAACGGGGGCCGACGGGGTGATGATCACCTGTTTCGAGCCGGTCCTGGTTGACGATGACCCCTGGCCACCACATTGTTTTTCATACGCCAACCGCCAGCAATTCGCCGATGAAATCGGCCTGCGTTCGGTGCCAGACCCGATTGCCATCCGCATGCGCCATCCTGATCACTGGCTGGACTTCTGTTCTCGACAGATGGCCCGCCTGATCGCCCTGGCCCGGCATGGCCATCGCGACCTGCCCTTGGCCTTGTGTCAGATCGGCCGTCACACCCCGGTATCATCAGCGGCCAGTCACGGCTGGCAGTCCCTGGGGGCCATGGCCGATATCAGCATCTTCATCCATCATACCGAAGACGGTTCTGACCATGCCCAGGAACGGTGGGGGCTGACCCGCCTGGGAGGACTCCCCCAGGCTTGGTGGGAACACGGCAACGACAGTCTCGGCAGCATTACCGACCCGTCGCTGCTGGTGCCGGACATGAAGATGCAGACGGCGCTGTCTGGGGGTGCCGGAGTCCGCCTGTGGAACTGGGCCAGATGCCATGGACGTCATCAACAAGCCCTGATGGAGTGGCGATGAATCAGGATTCACGCAACCGACCACCAAGCCTGCAACGCAGCCTCCTGCAACGTCTACGCCTACTGCTGCTGATCAACCTGCCCCTGATCATCATCAGCGCCATCGCGGGCCTATGGCTCTATAGCGCTGATGGTGTGCAGGTGTCCTTTGCCGCCAGCGATGGCCTGCTGCGCGCCATCTTCATCCTCATCTGCACCATCGTGGTCCTGATCAGCACCTGGCTGCTCTTGCCCTTGGCCCGCTGGCTACGGGCTTATCCGGCCTGGCACTTTCATCATACCAGTCGGATGCTGTGGGCCTTGCCGGCCTTCGGCGGACTACTGCTGTGGCTCTTCCTGGTCTGCGTCTGCATCGGCATGCTGCTACTCCTGGGTTTCGTCATCGCCGCCTCGCTGTAGATCCTGCATGAGTGGCTCAGCGGCCAAGAATGGAAGGCAGCTTCGGGATTTGCTTGGAGTCTGTAAGGGATAGCGACCGGGCACAAGCGCAGATACCTCTGTTACCAGCCTCCTATCGCACATCAGTTCCATGGATTCTACCCGGCGCTCCGTGAGCGCTTTGTGATGGGCGATGGTTTCTGGCGAGTCCGAGGCCAAAGGGTCTGGCCAAGCGACGTGTCAGTCCATTCCCTACAAGCTCTTCGATTTGGCTCGCCATGTGCGTTGCCCTGAGCGTAACCCGCTCAGGAGGCGCCATGGATGCTCTGCTGATTGCCCATGCCAACCCCAGCCAACGCCGTGGCAACGATGCCGGCGACCTGCGCCCAACACCGCGCAGTGAGCCCAACAGCGACACGCGGTTCTCCCGACATGTCCCGGCTGCGAAGCAGGACCCGAAACCACACGGCCCACGAAGCGAGGACCGGGAGCCCACTGATGTCGCGATGACTGGCGACATCAACCCGCCAGCACCGGCCCCGGTCCCGGTCCCGGTCCCGGTGGCGCCGACCTGGACCGTTGACCTGCTTGCCGGCCCCTGGCTGACAAACGATGGCGAGCTTGATACCGCCATCGCGCCCCTCACCACCCTCACTACCCTACCCCTGCTGCCAAACGACGGCTCCCAGTCATTGATCATCGATGATGAAGCCGCCCTGACCATCATTGACAACAGCCAGACGGTGGCGGATCAAGAGAAGACCATGCCAATCATGGCAGAGGCCGCGCCAGCGCCGAGCCTGGACGTCATGACGGCAGCCATGCCGGCGCCAGTCAGCCATGGTGAGGAACTGATGCCGCTCAAGCAGCAAGCCGGGCCCAATCCTGAATCGGAATCGCCGCTCTTGGCCCTGGGAGATGATGAGGGCGCGCCAGCACCAGGACCGCTTCTATCGCTGTCGGATTCCATGACCATGGACACCATGGCCGATCACAGCACTGTCAAACGCAATGACCAGCCCGCCCAGGCCCTGGTCGAGGCCGTCAACGCCCAGCAGGACGAAGAGGGGCCGGTGCGCAACGGGGATGGCATGGACATCGTTCGCCCAGTTGCCGAACGCAGCGCTGGGGGCGGTGAACGCGTCTCTGCCCCGCCGCCTGTTCCCACACCAGAAACCGCTCCGGATCGAGCCCTGGCCCAACAGGTCTCACGAGCCATCATCCAGCAGACGGCCGATGGCCAACGCGTCATGCAGCTGCGCCTGACCCCGCCAGAACTGGGCACCGTCCGGATCGAACTGGTGGAACATCGCGGTGTTCTCCAGATCCGCCTGGGGGCTGAAGATGATGGCGTGCGGGCCGCCCTGGAGCGGGCCCTGCCTGGTTTGCGACAGGACATGCGGTCCGCCAACGCGCCGATCGCAGGTCTGGAACTGGTCGATCAGCATCTCGAATTCTTCCAGCATCATCATGGTCATGGCGATGCCCAATCGCCGGATGACCATGATCGACCCGGACATGGCAACAATGGCCAACGGTTCTCGCTGGAAGCCCTCCCCGAAGACCAGCAAGCACCGCGACGCCACACCCCGGACCTGCACGTCCGGATCAGTGACGACGCTGTCGACGCCCTGGCCTGATTGGCACGATCCAAGCGTTATTCTCTCATACCTTCAGTAGCCCCCATGGGGCAGGAGCCTCCCATGACCCTCAGAGCTCTGACCAGCGGCGTTACCGGCCTGCTCAACAACCAGCTGTCCCTGGACGTGACCGCCAACAATCTGGCCAACGTCAACACCCCAGGCTTCAAGGGTAGCCGGGTGAGCTTCCAGAACTCACTGATCCAGACCCAGTTCAACGGTTCTGCGCCAGGCACCAACATCGGTGGTCAGAACCCGCAGCAGGTCGGCCTTGGCTTGGCCACTGCCTCAATTGACATCGACATGAGGCAGGGAGCCCTGCAAGCCACTGGGCGAGATCTGGATCTCGCCATCCAGGGCGAAGGGTTTTTCGAACTTTTCGATGGCACTCGTAGCTTTTATTCGCGAGTCGGCGCCTTCGGCCTTGACAGCAACGCCAATCTGGTCCACCTTGGCACCGGCTACCGCCTGATCGGCAATACCTACAATCTTCAACCCAATGCCGACGGCACCCAGACCATCAACCAGATCGGCACCGAATTGAACATTCCCATCGGTGAATCATTTCCTCCGGCCCGCACCGAGACCATCAACTATCAGGGCAACCTGTCGAGCCAGACCCCGGCCCTGCGTGGCAATTCCGTGTCCAGCCTGTTCCAGCTGCGTGACAGCAATACCGGCCGCAATGCCACCGAGGCCACCCTCCTGCGCAATCTCGACATCTTCCGCGATATCGATGGCGACCCGAATGACAGCCTCACGGTGTACGTCTACGGCACCAAGTCCAACGGTGAGATCTATGGCGGCGAACTGACCATCAACCCCTGGGCCACGCCCAGCCCCGGCAATCCCGCTGGCACTGTCAGCCAGCTGGTCAGCCAACTGAACCGGGCCCTGGTTCACGGCAACGAACGCTTCGGCACCGTCCGCCTGGAGAACGGCAATCTGATCGCTGATGGAGTGGGTGCCGGCGATGGCTTCTCGTTGTTCATTGGCGAACAGAATCCGATGCCGAATACCGATTCCATCGCAGACCTGAGCGACAGTGGCGTCTATACCGGAACCCCCATCACCACCCCGGTTGACAGTTATACCCTGGACGTCACTGGCGGCGACAATCCGGGACTCCTGATCACCGAGGTCACCATCCCCGCCTATAATTTCACGACCAATCAACCCAACAACAACCTGACCCTGACCATCCGGGTCAACGGCAACATCCGTGGTTCGGTCACCATTCCGTCCAGAGACTACACCACAGCCAACAATACCTTCCGCCTGCCGAGCTTCCCGCACATCAGCGACGGAGACACCATTGA
>SLQH01000526.1 GCA_007131555.1 Planctomycetota bacterium
CATGTATCAGGCCTTGCACTGCTTGGCGCATGGGCTCTGGGCACCTTGTGCGATCAGCTGGGCCAGCAATTGTTCACGCTCGACCATGATCGCGCTGTAATGGCCCAGGATGTCGGCGATAGCCAGGCCGCGATGGTGCAGGGCCAGCCACTGCTGGCCGGTTGAGCCCTTGTCGAGCGTCTGCTCCAGGGGCTCAAGGTAGGGGGCGAAACCATGGGTCCGGGCCAAGGGGCACAGGGATTCCAGACGCTGGGCGATGATGGTGCGCGCTGATGCCATGCGCCCGCTGCGCCAATCATATGCCTGGGCATCCAGCGAGTGGGTAGCTGCCGCAGTCTCGTTGGCGCTGCACCACTGCTGACGCTGCTGTTCATCGCCTGGCGGCTCACGGTCATCGACCATGATCTCCAGGACCAAGGCTTCGAAGAAGGCGGTGATGGCCAGCAGGAGTTGTGGCTCCCAGATGTGATCGCAGATCCGCAGTTCAATACGGTCGAGGACCCCCGGACTAGCAGGGCCATTGGGGCGCACTGCGGTCCACAGGTGACGATGGCTCTGCATCTGGCCATCGGCCAGGCGATCGCTGACCCAGCGACGGAAGGTCTGGTGATCTGGCAACCAGGGAATCAGCTTGGGAGTCTGCGGGAAGCGTTGCCAACGGCTGGAGTGCAGGCCCGTGGTCTGGCCTCCCAAGAACGGCGACGCGGCACTGAGGGCAAGAAACATCCAAGCGTCCAGACGGGCCGTGCGCCAGACTCGTAGCAGGGTAGGGACATCACTGATGCCGACGTTGATATGGACACTGGCCGTGACCACGCGACTGCCATAACGATCACGAATCCACTGGTAATAGGCATTGTCGGGACGACTGATCATGAATATGTCAGGATCAGCCAGCGACAGGGTCGCTCCTGGTACCAGAGTGTAGTTGCCCAGACTGGCCAGGTCCCGACGGAGACGATGACGGCGCTCAAGGATGTCGCTGGCCAAGGCCGCATAACAACGATGGACTGCACTGCGATATTCGACATTGCGGGCGTCGGGTTCGGTGTCGTAATGTCCGGGGAAACGGTCGCAAAGGGCTCCTGAGAGGCCATGTACCGTTCCCTGCTTGTCACCGGTATAGATCTCCTCTTCCAGACCCTTGGTGAGCGGTGATGGCTGGTGATGACATTGGCAATGATGCATGCGATATCCCGCTGCGGCGTTTTTGTTCATGTTGGCGGCTGTCGACGCTCGGCAACCAGCTGTTCCAGGCGGTCTACGATCCGCTCATCAAGGTCCGTCGCCCCCAGGCGCATCATCTCCTGCAGACAGGTGGGCGAGGTGACGTTGACCTCGATCAACTGACCACCGATGACATCAATGCCGACAAACAGCAGACCGAGCGCGCGCAGGTGCGGGGCCAGGCGGGCGACAATGCGGCGATCATCGTCATCGATGGTGCAGGCCTGGGGAGCACCTCCGGCCAGGAAATTGTTGCGGTGATCGCCCGGCGCATGGACCCGCAGTACTGCACCCAGGATCTCACCATCCAAGAGCAGGATGCGCTTGTCGCCGGAGGCTGCTGCCGGCACGAAACGCTGGACCACGACAGGTCGTTGACCATTGCCGCTCAGGCAGTCGTAGGCCACCAGGGCATTGCCGTCACCGGTCGGGCAACGGAACACCCCCTGGCCGCCAAAGCCATCGGTTGGCTTGAGAATGACGCAGTCGTGTTCGGCCATGAAGTCCAGCAATGCCTGCCGGTCAGCCGTGACCAGGGTGGGGGGCAGCAGATCGGGAAAACGACAGGCCCACAACTTCTCGTTGACGCTGCGTATTCCTGTGGGGTGGTTGACCACCGGGATGTGCTGAGGCAAGAGGTCGAGCAGCCAGGTATCGTGCACATAGGCATCATCAAAGGGGGGATCGGTGCGGATCAGGACCAGATCGACATCGTTCTGGTCGAGGCTGATGGTTGGCCCAGTGTGGCAGGGCTGGGGGAGGGCGCGATCAATGGCCGTGATCGGGCTGACCAGGAACCGTAGCTGCCCCTTGTCGACCGTGATGGCCGCTGAGCCGAGGTGATAGAGATGGTGTCCCCTGGCCTGGGCAGCGACCATGATCTGGAAGCTGGTGTCCTTGTCGACCGCGATGCGGTCCACGGGGTCCATGCGGATGACGATGTGCAAAGGGGACATACCGACCTTATTGGGGCTCTGGCCGCAGCCAGGACACATTGTTCAGTAGGTGCGCAGTTCGGCGAGCAGGTCGCGGCGCAGTACCCGCCACAGGATGGGTATCAGGGTGAGGATGGCGATGCCCACGGCCAGCAATGGTGGCCAGACGATCAACGCTCTGGGGACAGTGGCCTCCAGGCCCTCCAGGTCCACAGGCACCGTGGCGCTGATGCCATCTGCCAGGGCCGGTAACAGCATGCTGGCAGCGAGGCTGCCCAGCAGGGCGCCGATTCCGGCACTGGCGGCCAGGGGCAGGGCATACAGACACATCAGGTGATGGAAACCGGCCCCCAGACTGCGCATCAGGGCCAGATTGCGGCGGCGCAGGCTCAGCATGGCACTGGCCAGACAGGCAGTGGCCAGGGCCACGATGGCTCCGATCAGGGCCAGCAGGCCGATATTGATGCGGCGTGACAGATTGCGGTCGTGGAGGATGGCCTCGGCCAATGCGGTTTCGCCCTCCAGGGGCAGGCCCCGGTCGCGGATTGCCGCCCGCCCGGCCACCAGGGCGTCCAGGGAGGCGAAGCGCAGGGTTGCCAGCACCGGACCGGTGCCCTCCGGTGGTCCGTCGGGGAACAGACGGGGTAGCCATTGGGCGGCAAATCGTTGGGGGATGCCGGCCCCCCAGACCGGCAGGTCGTCACAATAGCCGATCACCACCCCGGTCCGGTCAGTGATCGGGTTGGGCAGGCTGCCGAACATGTCGCTACCGATCTCCAGGGGCAGGGGGATGGCGACCAGGGCCTGGCGTTGCAGGCGCGGGGTGCGGTAGCGGTCGGCGAAACCGAGATTGTAGAGGGCGATGAGGCGGGGGTTGAGGATCATCGGCACCAACCCGTCGTCGCGCTGCCAGTCGTCCATCAGGGCAGGATCCACGGCATCATCCGCCAATGTATAGAGGGTGATGTCGTAGCGGGCATCGATCATGCGCGGGATACGGACCCGCATCGAGGCCGGCAGGGGCAGGCCGCTGACCACGCGATGACTCTCGACGCCGGAGAGTCCGGTCAGGAAGGCGAGATCGCTATCGCTGAGCAGGGAGCGCTCGAAAGACAGGCCGAAGGCCGGTTCCGGGGCCCGCACCCGCAGGGTTCGTTCCTCGCTGCTGCCGACCACCGCCCGCAGGCGGATGGCCGCCATGTGGTCGACCAGGCCGGTGGCCAGGGCCATGCCGCCGGCCCCGATGGCGCACAGCAGGACCAGGACCGGCAGGGCCAGGGGGTGATGCCGGATCTCGGCCCACATGATGCTGCCCCAGGGTCTCATGATGCCAGCTCCAGCACCTGATCGCAGCGGGCGGTCAGCTGGGGGTCGTGGGTGGCCACGATCAGGCTCAGGCCTTCGGCCTGCTGGCGCTCCAGCAACAGGTCGATGATGGCGCTGGCGCTGGCGGCGTCGAGGGTGGCGGTGGGTTCGTCGGCGATCAGCACTTGCGGTCGGGGCAGGAGGGCCCGGGCCAGGGCGCAGCGGATCAACTGGCCACCGCTGATGGCCGCCCCCCGTACTCCGGCGCAGGGTGCCAGACCAGTGGCCTCCAGCAGGGTCTCGCTGCGCTGTTCGGCATCGGCGACCCGGTGGAAGGTGGCCGCCAGCAGGATGTTGGCGCGGACGTCGAGATGAGGATGCAGATGCGGCTGTTGCAGCAGCAGGCCGATGTGGGCCAGACGCAGGGCTTCGCGCCGCCGGGCGGATAGCCGGTAGGGCTCGACCTGATCCCAGTGCAGGCTGCCCGAGCACGGTGCCATCAGCCCGGCCAGGATGTGCAGCAGGGTGCTCTTGCCGCCCCCCGACGGCCCGGTCACGGCCAGGGATCGCCCGCTGGCCACAGACAACGATAGCCCGTCGAAGAGTTCCAGGGACCCCAGGCGATGGCGTAGTTGGGAGAGGTCGACCTGCATCTCAGGACCAGTGTAGGTGCTCCAGGCGCTTACCCAAGCGGCGTTGGCCGACCGGCCAAGGCTCCGGCAGCGACCTGCTCGCGGGTATAGACGCCGCTTTCCAGGACCCAGGCGTCGATCAGGGCGGCCGGGGTGACATCAAAGGCCGGGTTGTAGACCGGGCAGCCGGCCGGGGCCCAGGCCAGCGCTCCGGCGCTGCCGGCGAAGCCTCGGACCTCGGCTGGGTCACGTTCCTCAATGGGGATGGCGTGACCGTCGGCACAGGCCAGATCAAGGGTTGTCGAGGGGGCGACGACATGGAAGGGGATGCCGTGATGATGGGCCAGGACGGCCAGGGAATAGGTGCCGATCTTGTTGGCGGCATCGCCGTTCGCTGCAATGCGGTCGGCCCCCACCCAGACCTGGTCGACCTGCCCGGCGGCCATCAGAGAGGCAGCCATGGAATCGCTGATCAGGCGGTAGGGGATGCCGGCCCGGCCCAGTTCCCAGGCTGTCAGGCGGGCGCCCTGGAGCAGGGGCCGGGTCTCGTCGACCCAGACCTGAACCGCTCGGCCCAGGCTGTGGGCCCGGCGGATGACCCCCAGGGCGGTGCCGAGGCCGACCGTGGCCAGGCCACCGGTGTTGCAATGGGTCAAGACCCGCATGCCGTCAGCGATCAGGGCGGCGCCGTGGTCGGCCATGGCCTCACACAGGGCCACGTCCTCATCGAAGGCGGCGCGGGCCAGGGCCGGGATGGCGGCCAGGCCCTGGTCCTGATCGGCCCGGGCCAGGAGGCGGTCGACCAGATGCATGAGATTGACGGCGGTCGGGCGGGCGGCGCGCAGGCGGGCGGCCTGCTCACGGAAGCGCGCCAGATCGACCCCGCGCTCGGCCAGGCAGCCCAGGGCCAGAGCGGCGCTGACCCCGATGGCCGGGGCCCCGCGCACCGCCAGGCCCTGGATGGCGGCGATCACGCTGTCGATGTCTGGGCAGGGCAGCCACTGTTCGCATCCGGGCAGGAGGCGCTGGTCGAGGAGTTCCAGGGTGCCCCCGCGCAGTCGCAGACAGTCGCAAGCGAGGTCATCCACCCTTACAAGCCTTCCCGATCCAGGGCCCGGCCGATGACCCCCAGCAGGTGGGGTTCGGCGTCGCGCAGGCTGCCGCCACTGCCGGCCACGGCGGTGAAGAAATCGGCCCCGTCGGCAGTCGGCTGAACCCCGATGCAGATGAAGTCCATGCCGCTCATGAGGATCTGCAGGGCCTTGGTCCGGGCCGGATCGTCGTCATTGCCGGTGAAGCGCGGTTGGTCGTCTTGGGCCCCGTGACCAGTCTGGCCGGGGAAGTTGATGATGTTGTCCTGCATGGCTGCATGGTGACCGATCTTTCTGGTCAGGCAAGCAGGGCGGCCTGCTGCATCCCTGCGCTCTGCCGGTGGACAGACGCGCCACGCAACCTACCCTTCCGCCATGCCCAGCACCCTGCGCCTTGACGTGGTTCCGGCTGTCGCCGGCACCGATCCCCACCTTCTGGCCGAACTGCCCCATCTCGGTCTCGGTCAGCTGACCGATATCCGCAGCAGCACCTACTATCTGCTGCGCGGGTCCTTGAGCGCGGCTGATGCCGAGCGTCTGGGGGCGGTCCTCCTGGCCGACCCGATCACCGAGCGGGCCCTGACCACG
>SLQH01000167.1 GCA_007131555.1 Planctomycetota bacterium
CCCTGACCCATAATCACGACCTGGCGGCCAGCGCCGCCCGGCTCGAACAGGCCGTAGCCGCAGCCAGCGCTGCCGGGGCCCCGCGCTGGCCGCGCCTGGACGCCGGAGCCAGTGCCGGTCGCAGCCGGACCAATATCAGCCTGCCCAATGGCTCCCTGCGCCGTCAGTACAGCACCAGCTATGCAGCTGAGTTCCAGCTGTCCTGGGAGGTCGATCTGTGGGGTGGTCTGGCCGCCCAGGCCCGGGCCGGAGTGGCCCGCAGTCAGGCCGCAGCCGCCGATCTGGCCAGCGCCGAGCTGTCCCTGGCCGCCGCCGTGGCCCGCATCTACATCCAGACCGTCCATGACCGCCTCCAGCTGGCCTTGGCTGAGGACTATCATACCAATCTTGCCACCGCCCTGACCCTGGTCCGGGCCCGCCATGCCCAGGGCGAGGCCCGCGCCGCCGATCTGGCCCTGACCGAATCGGAATTGGCCCAGGCAGCGGCCAGCATTGCGGCCTGGCGTCGGGCTCATGGCGCCGGCCTGCGGGCCCTGGAGGTGTTGCTGGGCCGCTATCCGGCCGCCCAGGTGCAGACCGCGGCCGATCTGCCCCAACTGCGTGGTCCGATCGGGGCCGGCATTCCCGCTGATGCCATCCTGCGCCGGGCCGATCTTCAGGCCAGCGCCGCTCGTCTGCTGGCCGCCAACGAGGCCACCGGCGCGGCTCGCTCAGACCTCTTTCCGCGCCTGTCGCTGACCGCTGCCGGCGGACAACGGGCGTCCGATCTCAGCGACCTGCTGGACCCCAAGCACAGGGTCTGGAACCTGATCGGCAACCTGACCGCCCCCCTCTTCGATGGTGGCCGGCGGCGGGCGGTGGTACGACAGCGTCAGGCCGAGGCCGATGCCGCCCTGGCCGCCTTCCGGACCGCTGCCCTCACTGCGCTGCGGGAGGTCGAAGACGCCCTGGCTGCCCAGCAGCACCTCGGTGATGAACTGGCGGCCCAGCAGGAGGCCGCCCAGGCCGCCACCCTGGGGGCCGAGCTGCTCCGCCAACAGTATGAAGACGGCCAGAGCGATGTCCTGGAACTGCTCAGCGCCGGTCGGCAGCTGATCGCCCGCCGGGTACGCCTGCTGTCCCTGCGGCGCGACCTGCTGCTCCAGCGCCTGACCCTGTACCGGGCCCTCGGCGGCCCGGCCCTGACCCCTGAACCCACTGCCGACTTGTCCGGGCAGGAAGGTGAACCATGAACGCCGTGCGTATCGTCATCCAGATCGTCCTCGTGATCGGCATCCTGGCTGGGGCCTTCTTCGGCACCCGGACCCTGATCGCCCTGCGCCAGCCGCCGCCCCGCCGGGAACCCAGTCCCTACCTGCCGGCAGTACGGGTCCAGGCCCTGCATCCGGTCAGCGACGCCATCAGGCTACGCTTCAACGGCGAGGTGACGGCCCGCCTGGTCAGCCAGCTCAATGCCGAGGTCACCGGCCAGGTGCGGTCCCTGGCTCCTGAACTGGAGGCCGGGGCGAGAGTTGCCGCCGGCACCGAACTGCTGCGCCTTGAGGACCGCGAATACCGCCTGGCCCAGGCCCAAGCCGAAGCCCAGTTGGCCGAGGCCCGGCGACTGCTGGCTGAAGAAGCGGCCCGCGGCCGCCGGGCGGCCCGCGAATGGCAGCAGGTCGGCGACGGTGAGCCCAGCGACCTGGTCTTGCGCCGTCCCCAACTGGCCGCCGCCGAGGCCAATCTGGATGCCGCCAAGGCCAATCTGGCCACCGCCAAGGAGCGTCTGGCGGCCTGCCTGATCCGCGCTCCACACGATGCCCTGGTGCTGAGCCGCGAGGCCGCGCCGGGCCAGTGGGTGACGCCAGGCACTCCCCTGGCCCGTCTCCAGGCGGTCGATGCCGTGGAGGTCCTGGTCCCTGTTCCTGAATTCGACCTGGTCCACCTCGAATTATCTGAAGACACTCCCATACCAGCCGAGATCAGCGCTGGCGAGCGCCGCTGGACGGCCACCGTAATCCGCAGTCTGGGCCGAGTCGATCCGCGCAACCGCACCCTGTCGCTGGTCCTGCGGGTGACCAAGGCCGACAACGGCGACCTGCCCCTGGTCGGCAGCTTCGTTGAGGTCCATCTGACCGGACGCCGGCATGATCACTTGCTGGTGGTCGATGACACCCTGCTGCATGACGGATCACATCTGTGGATCTTCGAGGCCGACCAGGACGCCTCCGGGCGATTGCGTCAGGTACCAGCCCAGTTGTTGCATCGCCAACCGGGTCGCCTGTGGCTTTCGGCAGCGGTGGATGATGGCAGCTTGGCGCTTACCGACCATCTGCCCGGTGCCTATCCGGGCATGGCGGTGGTCCTCGCCGACGACGCGGCCCCCGCCTCGGCTGACGAGGAGCAGCCATGAACGGCATGATCGCCTGGTTCGCCCGCAACCATGTCGCCGCCAACCTGCTGATGTGCGCAGTGGTGGTGGCCGGGCTGTTCAGCCTGCGGACCATGCGCCGTGAATTCGTGCCCCAGGCGGCCCTGGGTACGGTGGTGGTGAACGTCCCCTATCCCGGAGCCACGCCCCAGGAAATCGAACAGGCGGTGATCATTCGCATTGAAGAGGCCATCGCCGATCTGCCCGGCATCAAGGCCATGTATGGCATCGCCAGCGAGAGCATGGGCCGGGTGATCGTCGAGGTCGAAGACGATCTTGATGTACGGGACATGCTCGCCGACATCAGCACCCGGGTCAACGCCATCGCCGCCTTTCCGGCCGAGATCGAACGGCCGATCATCGAGGCCCCCACCATCCGCCAGCAGGTCCTGACCGCGGCCCTACATGGCCATGTCAACGACAGCGAATTGCGCCAGTTGGCCGAGCGGGCCCGTGATGACCTCCTACGCTTGCCGATGATCACCCAGGTCGAACTGATCGGCGCCCGCAATCCCGAGATCAGCGTCGAGATCGACGAAGACGCCCTCCAGCGCCACCATCTGACCTTCGACGAGATCGTCCGGGCCATCCGTCGCTCGTCGCTGGACCTGCCAGCCGGAGCCCTGCGCCGCCGGAGCGGCGAAATCCTCCTGCGCACCCTGGGCCAGGCCTACACCGGTCGCGAAATCGGCGATCTGGTGCTCCGCAGCGCCCCAGACGGCACCGTACTGCGCCTGGGCGAGGTCGCCCGCATCGTCGACGGCCCGTCGCCCGACCAGGATCGTCAGGCCCTGTATCGTGGTCGTCCGGCCCTGTTCCTGGATGTCTACGCGGTCGGCGACCAGGACCTGCTGGCCGTCGCTGCGGCAGTGCATGATTACGCTCGTGACAGCGCCCCACAACGCCTGCCGGCCAGCGTGGCCTTTGAGATCGCCGCTGATCGCAGCACCGCCTTTGCTGATCGGGCCGACATGCTGGTCCGCAATGCGGCCATCGGCCTGGCCCTGGTCTTCTTGTTGCTGGGCCTGTTCCTGCGCCTGGGACTGGCCTTCTGGGTCAGTCTCGGCATTCCCATCAGCTTCCTCGGCGCCCTGTGGGCGATCCCGATCTTTGACGGTTCGATCAACATGATCTCGATGTTCGCCTTCATCCTGGTCCTGGGCATCGTCGTCGATGATGCCATCGTCGTCGGCGAGAGCGTCCATGCCGAACAGGAAGGCGGCCTAAGCGGCGATCAGGGGGCAGTGCGCGGCACCTTGCGGGTCGCCACCCCGGTGATCTTCGCGGTTTTGACCAGCATCGTCGCCTTTTCCCCGATGCTGTTCCTGTCCGGAGTCAGTGGCCAGTTCTGGCGCATCATCCCCCTGGTGGTCATCGCCTGTCTGTTCTTCTCGCTGGTGGAATCCCTGCTGATCCTCCCGGCCCACCTGTCGCTGATCGGTCAACCACGCCGGGGCGGGCCGCTGCGCCTAGTGGCCTGGGTCCAGGATGGCGTCAGCCGGTCCCTGTTCGCCCTGATCGATGGTCTGTATCTGCCCTTCCTGCGCTTCCTGCTGCGCTGGCGCTATGTCACCATCGCCACCTTCGTGGCGGTGTTCCTGCTTATGATCGGGGTGGTGGGGGGCGGCCTGATACGCTTCATCGGCTTTCCAAGAATCGCTGCCGACTGGATCACGGTGGAGATTGAAATGCCGGTCGGCACTCATCGTGACCAGACCTGGCAGGCTCTGGAGGCCTACGCTGAAGCGGCTGAGCGCCTGCGCCACCGACTTGATGGCGACCAGCCCGATACCCCGGCATTCGGGGCCCTGGACATGCGCCTGACCTCAACCATCACCGGCAGCCTGCGCCTGGACCTGGATCAGGCTGATGCGCGAGGGCTGGGAGTGCGCGACATCGAACGGAAATGGCGCAACGAGGCCGGAGCGGTGCCCGGCCCGCGCAGCGTCGAGTTCCGCACCGAACTGGGACCGCGTGGCGCCGACATCACCGTCCAGTTCTCCGGAGATGACATGGACCAGCTGCGCCAAGTGGCCGAGGAGCTGCGCGAGGTCCTGGATCGCATCGACGGAGCCTACAACATCACCGACACCTTCAGCGAGGGCAAAGATGAACTGATCCTGTCGTTGCATCCCAGCGCCACTGCCCTGGGCCTGCGCCTGGACGATCTGGCCCGCCAGATCCGCCAGGCCTTCTATGGTGCCGAGGCCCAACGCATCCAGCGCGGTCGCGATGAAGTGCGGGTCATGGTCCGCTATCCTGAGGAACTGCGCCATGACCTGGCGATGTTCGACAGCATGCGCATTCGCACTGCCGATGGTGGCGCGGTCCCCTTCCATAGTGCTGCCAGCCTGCATCGCGATCGGGGCCTGCCCACCATCCGTCGTGAGGACCGGCGGCGGGTGATCAATGTCTCCTGCGAAATCGACCCGGCTCGGGCCAAGACCGACGACGTCAAGAAACTCCTGGAGGAAGAGGCCTTTCCGGCCCTACTGGCCTCCTATGACGACATCGGCATCGACTTCGCCGGTGACACGCGGGCCCTGGGCGAAGCCATGGATGAACTGAAGATCGGCTTCGCTGCCGCCCTGCTGGCGATGTACGCCCTGATGGCCGTAGCCTTCCGCAGCTATGTCCAGCCGGCCCTGATCATGAGCGCCATTCCCTTCGGCATCATCGGTGCCATCGTTGGCCATGTGATCATGGGCTACGACATGTCGTTCATGAGTTATATGGGGCTGGTGGCCCTGGCTGGGGTGGTGGTCAATGATGCTCTGGTCCTGGTCGATGCCATCAACCGCCTCCGCCGCGATGAGGATCATAGTCTCGGCGACGCCATCATCCAGGGCACCCGCCAGCGTTGCCGACCAGTGCTGTTGACGACCCTGACCACCTTCTTCGGACTTGCTCCCTTGATGCTCGAAAGCAGCCTCCAGGGGCGCTTCCTGATCCCGATGGGCATCTCCCTGGCCTTCGGGGTGCTGTTTGCCACCATCATCACCCTGGCCCTGGTCCCCCTGCTCTACGTTGCCCAGGAAGACGTCATCGCCGCCTGGCGCTGGATCTGGCGACGACCGGCCCGCTGAGCCTGTAAGGAATAGACTGTCATATCGGCTGGCCTTTCAGCCCCGGACTCGCCAGAAAACTCCGCCCATCACACAACCATCACGGAGCACCGGGCCTTGGCCCGCGTGCATACGCGTGGTTGCCATGCCTTCGCCAAGTGCCAGCCCGATCGTCGGCAAGGCCCCTGGGCTACGGCGCGTAGTCATCGCGCCTCGTGACCATGAGCGGCACCCCAAAGCGCCAGCGGGGTACAACGATGATGCCGCCGCCCCGGC
>SLQH01000101.1 GCA_007131555.1 Planctomycetota bacterium
GGGCTGGAGCGATCAGCCGGGCTCGATCGCCGATGCCGACGATACCCCCGGAGCCCTGCTGGCCCTGCACCATCTGGCGGGCGATGATCCAGCCGCCCGCCAGGCGGCCCTGGCCGGCATCGGCTGGCTGCTGGACCTCCAGAACCGCGATGGCGGCATCCCGACCTTCTGCAAGGGCTGGAACCGTCTGCCCTTCGATCGCAGCGCCCCCGACATCACCGCCCACACCCTGATCGCCTGGCAGGCCTGGCAGCAGGACCTCCCTCCCCCACTGGCCCACCGGGTGGCCACGGCCAGGACCCGGGCCATCGCCTACCTCCTGGCCTCCCAGGACCCGGACGGCGCCTGGACCCCGCTGTGGTTCGGCAACCAATGGTGCCATGACCAACGCAATCGCTGCTACGGTACCGCCCGGGTGCTGATCGCCCTGCGCAGCCTCGCCGACGCCGACGGCAGCTGCGCTGAGGCCCAACAACGGGGTGCGACCTGGCTGCTGGCCCGTCAGCATGGTGATGGCTCCTGGGGCGGCGGTGACGATGGCAGCCCCCCGTCGATCGAGGAGACCGCCCTGGCCATCGACGCCCTGTGCGGGGTCGAGCCGCTGCCCGACCCGGCCATTGATCGCGGCCTGGCCTGGCTGGAGGCCCACAGCCCCGATCCCCAGCACCTGCCCTCGGCCCCGATCGGCCTGTACTTCGCCAAACTGTGGTACGACGAACGTCTGTACCCCCTGCTGTTCAGCTGCTCAGCCGTGGCTGCGGTCTGCGCCCGACGACACAACGCTGGTCAGGGCCAGGAGTAGGAATAGCATCGCCCAGGCCTTGGACCTGTCACCGTGAGGATCTGCACCATGCATCGCTGCGCCACCTTCTGGGCCCTGATGGCCTGCACCGCCTTCATGCCGGCCGCCGACGAGATCAGCCTGCTCCAGCAGCGGGTCGACCCTCCGGCCCGTTTCGCCGATCATCGGCCGCAGTTCTCGATCGAGGAGACCGAGCGCAGCTTCCGTCATCATGACGGCAGCCAGACCTGGCAGTTCTTCGTCCTCAAGGACGGCGAGCGGATCGTGGCCTACGTCCCCAAGACCGGCTTCCATGGCGGATCGATCTACCAGTTGACCCATGATCCGGCCCTGGCCCCCACCACCCTCGACCTGCCGACCGAGCGCTTCCACATTGATACCGCCATCGGTGCCTCCTTCCGCACCGACCACTTCCTGCCGACCAAGAACTGGAATGATGGCGATACCTCGGCCTGGACCGTGGCCGACGACGGCTCCAGCATCACCCTGACCCGCCGCTACACCGGTACCCTGCAGACCTACAAGTGGGAGCTCGACACCCGGCGCAACCCGCTGGAGGTGGATCATGTCGGCACCTACGTCCTGCGCTTCGACCCCCACTTCGGCTACACCATCGAGGCCACTTGGCAGACCGGGGTCAGCGACCCCAAGCGGGTCGGTCAGTACGTCAGCCTGTACCCGCCCTTCATGTCCAACCCCTGGGTCACCGAGGGCATCCACAACCGCGTCGCCATCTGCCCCCCGGACGGCGGTTACGAGGGCCATGCCAACAACCACCCCGCCATCCATCGCAGCGATCGCCACAACTGGCGCCTGCGTGACGGCGGCTTCGCCAGCTACCTGACCGAAAACGATTGGAGCTGGACCACGGCCATGACCGCCGGCGGTGAGGTCCGCCTGAGCGTCTGCAATGTCCACGCCGACCAGGACTACTTCCCAGAGTGGCCGCACGACCTGCCCAAGGCTGACAACGGTCTCACCTACCACACCATCACCGCCCGCCAGCTGCGCATCCCGCCGGAGATGACCATGACGGTGTGGAACGAGATGCGCATGCGCTATGGCGACGCATCAATGTTGGTCATCCCCCTGGGTCGCGCCACCGACTTCTCGGAACAACCCCTGCCCATGGACCAGACCCACATCGGCATGACCTTCACCGACCGCTTCCCGCCCCTGGTCGACAGCCCTGCCCGCAGCGGCAAGTCCATGGTGGTTCGGGGCACGGTCTTCCCCAACCTGCCCCAGGTAGCCCTCAAGCCTGATACCCGCTACCGCCTTGAAGGCTGGTTCAAGGTCGAGCCCGCGACCGACGAACAGATTGAGGAACTACGCGTCCAGCATGGCCGTAACGAGGAGCGCCGACGCCAGAACTGGGAACGCCAGAAGACCCGCGCCGAACGACGGGGCGAGGAGATCGAACCTTTCGTTGAACGCCCGTGGCAGGTCCCAGCCCCGGCCACCGCCTTCATCACCGGCCACTACTACGTCTGGTCACCCCACAACCACGGCGATCGGGTCTTGGAGCAGACCACCACCATCGCCGGGATCTCAGATGAATGGCAGCATGTGGTCCTCGACCTCACCACCCCCGACTGGGGTCCCTTCATCGACATCCGTTTCGTCTGTACCGGTGGCGGCACCGCCTACCTCGATGCCTTCTCCATGCGTACGCTGGCAGCGGATGAGGAGTGATCCTAAACCGGCTTTTGGCTTTAGGCTGGAGGCTTTAGGGTTGCTGTACAAGACGATTTGGACAGATTCGGGCTTTCACCCAGAAGGTGAACCGATTCTGACTGCGCATATCCGCTTGAATAGCAACCCTATAGCCTAAAGTCCAAAGCCTAACTGCTGTTTTTAGGCTGATCGCACTGCAGATCGCCCTGACTGAGCTTCAGAGCCATGCCTCCAGGCCCAGCTGGACCAGACGATGGGCGGCCCGCTGCAAGGCAGTTGTGTGCATAGCGATGCTGGGGGCCGAGAAACTGCTGGCCGCGCCGCTGACCGAGATCGCCGCCTCAGTGCCGGGCACGGCCATGGCCGTACAGGCCACCCCAATCTCGCATTCCTCGTCATCACGGGCCACCCCGCTGCGACGCACCGTTGCCAGTCGGCGCAGCAGATCGGCCGCATCACGCGGGGTGCGGCTGGTCAAGGGCTCAAAGTGGATGCGCCGGCAGTAGTCGAGGACTGCGGCCTCATCGTCGTGAGCTAGCAGAGCCTTGCCAACCCCGGTGCAGTACAGCGGCGCACTATGCCCGATACGGGTGGTGGCGACCAGGGCCGAGCGCTGCGGCACCGCCCGTAACACATAGACCACCTCATCGCCCTCACGCACCGCCAGAAAGGCGGTCAAGGCGGTGGCGTCGGCCAGTTCCTGCAGGATGCCCTGGGCCTCACGACGATCATCGCCGGCCCCGGCCTGGACCAGACGATGCAGGCGATGGCCCAGGCCATAGCGCCCTGGCTGCCCGACCAGCTCCCGGGCCACCCCCAGATCAAGCAGGTTCTTGAGGAAGCGATGGGCGGTCGGCACGCTCAATCCGGTTGCCACAGCAACCTCGCTCAGACGAGCCCCGGCATGTCCGGAGAGATGATCCAGGATGGCAAAGGCCCTGACCAGACTTTGGTTGGTTTTCACAATGTGAAATTATATTTCATTATCGCTGGAGTCAAGCAGGATCACAGACCCCGCCAGCGGAGCCCTTGATGCCTTCTCACTCTCCCTGCCGCCCGACAGCCCGTCTCCAGGCCCCAAGCGGTGCTGTGGCCGACTTTGCCGCCGCGCAACTATCGCAGGCCCTCCACCAGGGCGGTTGGCGGATGCATGGCAGCGACGATCCGTCACCTGATCTGGACATCCAACTGATCGTTGATCCCGATCTGGGAGCCGAGACCCATGCCATCAGCATCGAGGGCCCAGCCAATGGTCACCAGACCCTCCGGCTGCGGGGCGGAGACGACAACGGCCTGCTGTATGCGGCCCTGGCTGCGGCCGAAAGCCTGCATGCCGGCCTGGCACCAGCCGCCCTGGCCGGTGCCCCGATCCAGCCCGGCAACGACATCCGGGCGGTCAAGATCAACCTGCCCTGGGAGAGCTACCGGCGCCACGACAGCTTGCAACTGCACGCCCCCACCTGCCGCGACATCGCCTTCTGGCGCGACCTGATCGACGATCTGGCCCGAGCCCGCTGGAACCGCCTGAGCCTGTGGAGCCTGCACCCCTGGGCCTTGATGGTCCGCCCCACGGCCTATCCCGAGGCCTGCGACCTGGATGACGGCGAACTGGCTGCCTGGCAGGCGTTCTGGCACAGCCTCTTCGGCCATGCCCATGATCGGGGGCTGCAGGTGCAGATCTTCACCTGGAACATCTTCGTCTCGCCGGCCTTTGCCCGCGCCCGCCAGGTGGCCACCTACAGCATCGACGGCGACTATCTCGGTGACGGCGATCTCAGCCCCCTGGTGGAGGACTACACCCGCGAGATCGTCACCGAGGCCCTGCGGACCTTCCCCGAGATCGACGGCCTGGGCATCACCCTGAGCGAACGCATGGGCGGGCTCGACAACCACCAACGCGGCGCCTGGATCGAGCGCACCTATGGCGCCGCAGTACGGGCGGCCGGGCGGCCCCTGGAGATCAACTACCGGGCCCCGCACTCAGGCAGCGCCCACTGCAATGCCGGATTGACCAATGACACCATGTCCATCGGCCGCCGTCTGCTGGAGGAGAGCAGCTTCACCGGCCCCCTGCTATGCGAGATCAAGTTCAACTGGTCGCATGGCCACTCCAGCCCCAAGCTGTGCCTGATCCACAACGGCCCGCCCAGCGATGGCCTGTGGCAGCCGCCACCCCAGCGCTATCGCCTGACCTGGATGGTCCGCAACGAGGACTTCTGCGCCCTGCGCTGGTGCGCTCCCAGCTTCATCCGCGACCATCAGCAGCACAACCGCCAAGCCTGGGTCGCGGGCTACTATATTGGCAGCGAAACCGTCATCCCGGCCTGCAACTACATCGATCGTGCAGATCTGCCGCATCGTGCCGCCTGGCTCTATCGCAGACAGCGCCTGTTCTATGCCGTCTGGGGTCGCCTGCTGCTGGATCCCCAGACCGATGACCAGGCCCTGGGCCGACTCATCGAATGGACCTACGTTCTGCCAGCCGACCAGCGCGGCATCGGCGAGCGCCTACTGCCGGTCCTGGATGCCGCCGGCACCATCCCCCTGCTGCTGGCCACCTTCCTCGGCTTCACCTGGGACCACACCCTGTACGTCGAGGGGATGCTGACCCTGGAGGGCTTCATCACCGTCGAGCGCTTCCGCACGGCCCGACCCCTGGACCCGGACTGGCTGGACATCGCCACGGCAGTGGCTGGCGATGATGTCGGGAAAACCTCCGGCCTGCACCCCGATGCCGTCGCCACGCGTCTCGACGACCTCGCCGCGACAGTGACCGCCAAGGCCTGGGATGATCCCAACAGCCCCCTGGCCGACGAACTCCTGGACGCCCGCACCTGGGCCGCCCTGGGCCGCTATGCCGCCGCCAAGATCCGCGCCGCCCTGGCCATCGAACGCGCCGCCCGCCACCCCACGACAGCCCGGCAGCAGCACGCCCAGGCCGCTGCCCTGCTGGCCGACGGCGTTGGGCATTGGCGTCAGGTCGTGGCCCTGACCATAACTCGCTACCAGCCCTTCCCGGTCCAGCATCTGGAAAAGACCGGACGCCCACGCTGGCACTGGCAGGACTGGCTGGCCCTGGTCGAGGCCGAGGCCGCCGAGGCCGCCAGGACCAGCACCACCGACGATCCACCCCCTCCCAAGGAACCAACATGACCTCTGCCACCCTGATGCTCGGCCCCGGCCCCTCCAATGTCCCCGCGCCAGTGCTCGAAGCCCTGGCCCAACCGATGCTCGGCCACCTCGACCCGCGCTTCCTGACCATCCTCGACC
>SLQH01000529.1 GCA_007131555.1 Planctomycetota bacterium
GGCTGGAGGCTGTAGGGTTGCTGTACAAGGCGATATAGACAGATTCGGGCTTTCACCCAGAAGGTGAACCGGTTGTGTCTGCGTATATCCGCTTGGACGGCGGCCCTATATCCAAACATCATCGTTCAACTGCGGGATTGAGGGTCATGGTTCCGCCCCTTCAGGGCGGCGATGAAAAATACCCCATCGCTCCCAGGGAGAGGGCCAATGCCATATCTGAGCCCTGAAGGGGCGAAATAACATGCCATACGCATCGTTCATGAGGTTCATGCGACCAAGAATCAATGCCACTCGTAACCAATCAAGACCTGAGGGCCTGAGCAGTTACGAGGCCGGTTGAAAACCGGCGGTCCCAGGAACGGGGGCTGGAACAGCGAAAACAGCCAAAGACCAAGGCTGCTCACATGAAAGGTGAGCAACGACAGATACAGGCCCTCACCTGACACGTCAGCGAATATCGACCCGCCGCTTGTTCTCTTCCCACCAAGCCCGCCAGGCGCGGCGCAGGTTCTCGCCGTTGCTCTCGTGCCAGGCCCGCCAGATGCGCATGTCGGCATCGCGATCAAAATCGTCCTCACCGCGTCGTGGCACCGCCGGCAGACCGCTCTCTGAGCGGCCCTCCTCGGGAATTTCCTGATGGTCGGTAAGGACCCGCAGCAGGGCCATCGCCGGCAGGGCGACCTCTGGCTCGGGATCAGCCAGGACATGGATCAAGGCTTCGATGCTGTTGCGGGTGGCGATGGCTCCCAGGATCTCAACACATCCATAGCGCACGCCCCAGTCGTCGTGTTCATAGAGCGCTTCGATCAGATCGGGCTCAATGTCGGGGCCCATGAGGATCAGTTCCTCCTTGGCCTTGTCATAGCGCGCCTCGGCATCAGGATCGTCAATCTGTCGCCAATACCTGAGATCGGCTATCAGGGCAGAGATCCTGGCCGCCTCCCGGTCTCGCGACCGACTGCCCCGCCCCTCGCTGCGCCCGAACAAGCCGGCATCGTCACGGTGCCCATCACAGGCGACGAGCGCCATCAACGCCACCATGATGGCAACCATGCCCTTCATCATACGCGTACGTGACTCCATGCTCTTGCCTCCTGCGCCGATGCTTGACTGGGCGGACCGTTCTGAGAGCCGATACGGATGGCCTGACACATCGCTTGGCGTGATCGCCACCCCTCACAAACTCCGAGGGACCAATACCGTCACCTGACCCGCATGCAGTATGCGCCAGGTTCCCGGCTGGGCCAGCAGCGGTTCACCATCAATCTGCAGGTGTACCTGATGGGGCACCTGGATGACACATCCGGTCTGGGCCCCCAGACGGCGGGGACAGCGCAGCCCAGCGATGGCCAGAGCCGCCTGGATCCCAAAGCCGAGCGCAAAGCCGTCCACATGCCCGTCATCATCGTGGATTCCCGGCCCCAGCCCGGGACGACCGGCATAACGGGGGATGTTCAGCCACACCGCAGCCCGGGCCCAAGCCGGTTGCACCACGCCATCGACGCTGCCTCCTGAACCGGGACGCACCGCCGTGACCGCCAATGAAAGTGCCGCGTACACGGCCTTGTTGACCACCTGGCCACAACAAAGCCGGGGATGGCGCAGCCGCAGCTGATGGAAGGCCGCGGCAATACGAGCATCCAGTCCCCAGCTGCAGTAATTGTACCAGGCCCGGGCATGCCCGGCAGGATCGATCAGCAGCCAGCGATCGAAGGAGCGTTGGACGGCTTGCCCATAGTGATGCGTGAGCTGCGACATGTCGTTGGCCCAGGACAGCGCCGACCAGCCCAGATGGTGGGCAAGATCATTGCCAGTACCCAACGGCAGTATCCCCACCGGGGGCGGGTGGGTGGCCTGGCGGGCCGCCTCAAGGACCGCCGCCACGGTGCCATCGCCACCACAGGCCACCACTCGTTCGGCGGCCGCCACATGATCAGACAGCAATGGATCACGCAGATCGACCACCGTTCCCAGGCCCGCGCTCCGCAAGAAGGCCGCCAGGCGCAGGCCTTCCTGAGCCCCACTGGCCTGATTGACCACCCAACACCATGCCTCATCTGCCATGGTGGCAGCCTATCAATGGGCACGGCAGGACAATCACCGCGCCGGCGAGCCGTCGTCACCTGTGCGCTTACCGAGCAGTAACGAAGCGTGATGCCTTGACTCACCCTCCCCGTAAACGTACAAGATAAGCAGGACAGACGGTCAATGAGCGACACGGCAAGGATGATCGTCCCCACGACCGTGCCCCCAGCGTCGGGAGGATCACCCATGAGCAGCTACGCCGCCATGATGATGGTTTGCCCGCGCCGGTTTCGGCCTATGCTGACCTTTGTGGAGGTGCTGTACGCAATGCATCCTGCAACACTGTCCGGATCCGCCCTCCGCCTGCCAAGGAGCTGCCGGTGAATGCCGAAATCGAACGCCTGCGCAAAAAGGCCGAGAACTACCCGTCGCCATCGGTCTATGGTCGTCTCGCCGATCTGCTGCATCGTGAAGGCGATCATGATGGCGCCGAACAGATCTGTCGGCGCTGCATCAAGGAGTTTCCCCGCAAGGGTGACGCCTATGTGGTGCTGGCCCGCATCATGCTGAGCCGCCAGCAACGCAAAAAAGCTGTGGAACTGCTGCAACAAGGCGTTGATGCCGATACCCGTTGTCCTGACGGCCTGCTGTTGCTGGCCGATCTCAGCCAGGAAGACGGCAACCAGGCCCTGGCCAGCTCCTGCCTGGAACGACTGCTGACCTTGAAGCCCGGCGATGAAGCCCTGGCCAAACGCCTGGCTGACCTCAGCCAGACCCGCTCTGCCAGCCATTCCGGCGATGATGTCATTGATCTGCGCACAGACAGTGAAACCGTTGATCTGACCCGCTTTTCATCGGGATTGACCTCGGTACTCGGAGCCATCGGTGAAGCGCCTGCCGCTGCCAATCGACCGCCCACCAGCCGCTTCTCCAGCAATGCGCTCCTGCACGGCCTGTGCAAGGAAAAGGGCGTGCATGGCGCCGTGATCATTGATGCCCAGGGGGCTCCGGTGGTCAGCGACGGCTTTGACGACAACCAGCGTGAAACCCTCTTGGCCGGGCTCGGCCATGAGGTCCATCAGGCGGCCACTGCCGCCCTGAACAGCGCCGGAGGAGACAGCATCAATACCTGGGCCATCGTTGGCGAACAGGGACAGATCATGGCCTTCCGCCGCCAGAACGGCCACCTCACGTTATTGGCCCTGGCCGAGCCCCATGTCAAATCCGCCTTGCTGGAACTCAAGGCCCGTCAAGCCCTCATTGATCTGGGAGAGGCCTGAGACATGAACGACATCCTCACCCAGCTCAATCGCATCCGAGGCATCGGCGGCTCATTGCTGTGCAGTCCTGATGGCCTGCCCATGGCCAGTGCCCTACGGGCTGATACCGATGAAGATGATCTGGCAGCCAATATCGCCACCCTCATCGGCCATGCCTATCGACTCACCTCCGGGATGACCCACAGCAAACCGGTCCTGATCAACATCAATGGCGCCCAGGGCGGCTTGCTGCTGCTGGCCGCCGGTTCGGCTTTTCTGATCATCATCACCGATCCTCATGCCAATCTGGCCTTGTTACAACTTGAGGTTACACCATTCGTTGACGCCATCATCCAGCGTCTCAGTCTCTGATCATCGCTTCTTGAAGCCCACGGGAAAACGCATCCATGGTACAGATCAATTTCGGCCAGCGGGAAGTCAGCTGCAAGCTGGTCTATTACGGCCCCGGCATGTCGGGCAAGACCGTCAATTTGGAGATCATCCACCAGAAGGCCCCCGATTCGGCCAAGGGCGAGATGGTCTCCATCGCCACTGAGACCGATCGCACCCTCTATTTTGACTTCCTGCCCCTGGACCTCGGTCAGGTGGCCGGCATGCACACCAAGTTCCAGCTCTACACCGTGCCCGGTCAGATCTACTACAACGCCACCCGCAAACTGGTGCTGCAAGGCGTTGACGGTGTCATCTTCGTTGCCGACTCGTCCGCTGAAAAGATGGACGAGAACATTGAATCCATGCAGAACCTACGTGACAACCTGGCCGAACAGGGCCTCAACCTCGATGATCTGCCCCTGGTCATACAATGGAACAAGCGTGACCTGCCCAGTGCCCTGCCGGTCGCGGAACTCAACGCCAAGCTCAATCCCCTGGGCGTCCCCACGGTTGAGGCCATCGCCAAGGATGGCAAAGGGGTCTTCCCGACCCTCAAGGAACTGAGCAAGATCGTCATTGAAAAGCTCAATCGCGAAAACGCCCCGGGGGCTGCTCGGCGCCGCACTGCCAATGCCATCCCGCCCCCCAGCACGCCGACGCCGCCCCGCACCCCAGTGGCTTCCGGCCCTCCGCCGCTGCCACGTCATCCCGGTACTGCCACGGTGGCGACCCCGCCGCGACAGGCCATGACCTCGGGCACGGGTCCGATCGCCAATCAGCACCCTGGTTACGCCCCCACACCGCGCGAAGGCACCCCAGCGGCTCCACCTCCCACACCACCCCGAGCGCCAGAGCCGATTCCCGTCACTCCACCAATGCCCCTGCAGAATCCTCAGCAGGCCAAGGCCCGCCATCTGGCCAAGGCCAAACCGCCGGCGAGGTGTCCGCGGGCATGGCCCGCCAGCCGGCAATGCGCGGCTCGCTGCTGCGGACCATGCTGATCGGCCAGGCGGTGTGCGAGACGGCAGGCATCTTCAGCCTGGTGGTGGCCGTCATGCTGGTCTTCGGCGACTTCGCCCCTTCGTGGCCTGCGGCCGCCGCCTTGGTGGGGGCGGGCCTGTCCATCGGGCTATCGGCCCTCGGCACAGGCGTGGGCAGCGGCATGCCCAGCGCGGCGGCGTGCCGCTCGGTGGCCCGCAATCCCGACTGCCAAGGCTCGGTGCTGATGAACATGCTCATCGCCCAGGCCCTGGCCACGGGGTGCGCCATCTTCGGCTTCGTCATCTCGCTCGTGCTCATCACGGTCCACTTCACTGGCCCCCCCTTGGTCCAGGCCGTGGCCGTCTTTTCGGCGGGCCTCTGCATGGGCTTGGGCGGCACGGGACCGGGCGTGGGCATCGGCATCATCGGCTTCAGCGCCTGCGAGGCCATCGGCAATCGCTACGAAAGCCGCAGCGGCGTGGCCAACGCCCTGCTGCTCGGCAGCGCCATTTCCCAGAGCAAAGCCGTCTTCGCGCTCCTCATCGCGATCATGCTGATCTTCGCCACCTGATCGGACCGACACAGCCTGGCAGCGCATACGAAAACCCCTGTGGAGGCTCGGAGGCGAGATATCCGGCTCCAAACGAAAATTGATCGCGGCGCCAAGCTCCAGGATTCCCGCTTTCGAGGGAATGAGGGCTTTGTGCCTGACAAATCATTGTCTTCCAAAAAGCCGCAACGAGAGCCAGCGCATTCGCTGGAGGACTGCCGGCAACAGAACGTCGGCCTTGAAGGGCATCCAAACATTTTGGAGGCATATTCATGGAAGAGTTGTCTGACGCAATCATCAGAGCGGCGGCCTTGCTGGGGGCCGGACTGTGCATGGGCTTCGGGGCCATTGGACCGGCAATGGGCCAAGGCTTTGTGGCGGGCAAGACCTGCGAAAGCCTCAGCCGCCGTCCGGAGCACACTGGCCTGCTCACGCGGACCATGCTCATCGGCCAGGCCGTCAGCGAGTCCACCGGCATCTA
>SLQH01000019.1 GCA_007131555.1 Planctomycetota bacterium
ATGCTGCATTCCTCAAGGTCCAGGGCCGGGAGGTCGGCCTGGGCGGCCTGGGCCAGTGGGCAGTCGATGATTCCTCCGCGCAGGTGACGGCCCCACACGGCCCGCATCGGCACCGGGCAGTCGGCCGGCCAGTCGATGCTGATGTTGCGCAGTTGCAGGCGGTCGATGTTCTCGGCACAGATCGCCGCCTGGGCCCCACGGGCCTCCGGAGTCTGGGGCGAGAATTGCAGGGCCACGGCTGTGCGGGCCCAGTCGAATTCGTTCTCAACCGTTGGATAGTGGAGGTGGATGTCGCTGAGGATCACGTCCTCGACCCGGCATTGCGGCCCGGCGGTGACCATGATACGGGCATCGCTGCGGACCGTGACGCCGCTGATGCGGACCCGGCGGATGATGCCGGGTTTGAAGGGATAGCTGCTCTTGGGCCACCATGAGCAGTCGATGTGGATGGGGTTGACCAGGGCCAGATCGTTGTGGGTGTCGCAGATGATGTTGCTGATGCTGATGTCCTCGAAGGTGCCGCCGGCCATGCAGGCCAGATGCAGACCGCGCGAGGAGTCATGGATCACGCAATTGCTGAAGGCCACCTGACGGATGGTGCCGATGCTCTCGTTGGCCCCCAGCTTGAGGGCGCTGCAGCGGGTCTGGAGGATGCAGTTGGTGACCACGATGCGTTCATTGACCCCGCCCAGGCTCTTGAGGACGATGGCGTCATCACCGGCCACCACCCGGCAGTCGCTGACATGGCAGTCGCAGGAGTCGGTGATGTCGATGCCATCGGTGTTGGGGCCGAAGAGGTCGTTGACGATCTCGATGCCCTGGATGCGGACCTGGTGGCAGCCGTGGATATGGACCGTCCAGCCGGGCGAATTGATGATCCGCACCTGCTGGAGGCGCAGATTGCGGCACTGGGCGAATTCCAGCATCGGGCTGGGGCGGGGGCCATTGCTGGTGTAGAACTCGCAATTACTGGGCGGATCCCAGAAGGCCGGGCCGTTGCCATCGATGGTGCCGCCGCCGGTGATCAGCAGGTCCTCGCAACCATCGGCCAGGAGCAGATGATGCGGTTGCAGATCCTTGTTGTGCTGGGGATTGTCATCGACCGCCACCGGGGGGTAGTCGGCGATATCGGTCGAGCCACGCAGCACCGCGCCCGGGGCCAGGTCCAGGGTCAGGCGGTGGCAGAGGCGCAGGGTGCCGGTCAGCCAGATGCCGGGCGGAATCCGCACCGTGCCACCACCGGCCGTAGCGACGGTATCGATGGCCGCCTGGATGGCAGCGGTCTGGGGCTGATCGGTATTGGCGACGGCGCCGTGGGCGGTGATGCAGATGTGGCTCATGAGCGGCAGCATGGCCATCGGGGCCGGGCGGTGAAGGGCTGTTGTCCGGTCCCTGCCGGGATCATGGTCCAGTCAGGCAACGTGTCCGTCTATTCCTTACAGGCTCTTAGCCGAACCAGGCTGAGGATCATGGCCAGTCTGTTGCCTGGGCGGCTAATCCTGCCTGTACCGGATTGTGTTCAATATAGGCCTTCGCCGTGGCGAAATGTTGCCCGTCACGAATGTAGCGGTCCCAGTACTCCCGCCGCCAGAGAGGACCGGTGCGGTTACTATGCCGATTGATCAGTAAGGCTGTATGTCGTTTCCAGCTGTGCATGATGTCGGGCAGTCCGTGTCCTGGCATTGGTTCGACCAGCACATGGACATGATTGGGCATCACCACCCAGGCCAGCAACCGGTACCGTACGTTGTCAAAGTGGAGCAGGGCATCTTGGACGAAGGCAGCGCAGACAGGATCACGTAGGACACAGGAGCCGTGGCCGGCATCAAGATAGGCCTCATATTGTCTGCGGGTGGCGGCATCATCGGCTTCAGCAAGCAGCAGTGCGACGACAGCCGTTGGTAAGGAATCTGCCAAGTGCCAGGACACCGCTTGCTGGATGGAAGATCCATCGAAATGCGGCAGATATCCACGGGATCGTCACCCCTGGGACCGCCGGTTTTCAACCGGCCTCTTTACCGTCTGTGTTGGAGGGGAGCCTGTTGATTGACGGGACGGCTTGATCATGTCTGGGTATGGCCAGGGGCTGTTGATGGGGTCATGGAGGCTTGTTGTGGTACGTGCCGGTTGGAAACCGGCGGTCCCAGGGGGGGGCTGCGTTTTCAGCCGGTAGCCCCAGGGGTGGAGTCGGCGTTCTCAGGCCGGGACCAGGACCGAGCGGATCTCGGCTTCGGCGCAGAGCTTGTCGTCGACGTAGATCATGCCGCGGCAGGCGCTCATCTGGCGGCGCATGCGCAGGGCTTCGACAACGATGCGCAGCTGGTCGCCGGGGTAGACCGGGCGGCGGAACTTGGCCTTCTCCAGGCTCATGAAGAAGGGTATCTGGCCGGCGTTGTCGGGGTCGCACAGCAGCATCACCGCCCCGACCTGGGCCATGGCCTCGACCTGGAGGACGCCGGGCATCACTGGGTTGCCGGGGAAATGGCCTTCGAAGAAGGGTTCGTTGACGGTCACGTTCTTGAGGCCGACGATGCGCGATCCGGGATCGTATTCGAGGATCCGGTCGACCAGCAGGAAGGGGAAGCGGTGGGGCAGGCGCTCCAGGATATCGCGGATGTCAAACACCACCGGCGGACGTTCGGCCTGGATGATGCGACGGTTGATCTCCTTGACCAGGGCCATGTTCTCCTGGTGGCCGGAGCGGACGGCGACGATGTGGGCGTTGAGATGGCGGGCGCACAGGGCCAGGTCGCCGATGATGTCGAGAACCTTGTGGCGGGCCGGTTCATCGGGAAAGCGGAAGGTGTTGTCGATCAGGCGCTCGCCATCCCACACCAGGGTGTTGGTGGTGTTGGCGCCCTTGCCCAGGCCGGCGGCGCGGGCGGCGTCGACCTCCTGGAGGGTGATGAAGGTGCGGGCTGGAGCGATGTCCTGGAAGAAGCTGTCCTCGTCGATCAGGACATCAACCAGCTGCGGGGCCTTGAACACCCGGTTGTGGTCATCCAGGGTGTAGGTGATGCGCAGGCCGTCGTGGTAGGGCAGGGCGATGATGCTGGCATCGGGGGCATCGATGGAGATCGCTTCGCTGATGGTGTAGGACTTGCGAGCCTTGTCCTGGTCGACCAGGCCGGCTTCGCGCAGGCAACTGACGAACATGCTCGCCGAGCCGTCGAGGCCGGGCATCTCGACGGCATCCATCTCGACCACCAGGTTGTCGATACCCAGGCCGCGGGCAGCGGCCATGAAGTGTTCGGTGGTGTGGATCTCAACCGCCCCGTCGGCTAGGGCGGTGCGGCGCATGCGCCGGCACAGGAAGTCGGGATGGGCCCGGACCTGGGGCTGGCCGGGCAGATCGACGCGCACGAACACCACGCCGGTGTCCGGTTCGGCCGGCTTGAAGACGACATGCACCAGTTCGCCGCTGTGCAGGCCGATGCCTTCAAGGCGGCCTTCCTGGCCGATGGTCCGTTGCACGCTCACCGCTTCTCCTCGAGTCGTCGTTCCAGCTCGGCGATGCGCGCTTGGAGCTTGTCGATGGTGCGCGGCATGCGCCGCAGGGCCAGTTCCTGCTGCTGGAACTCGCGGATGTCACGGGCCGGGTTGCCGCGCACCGTGGCCTTGGCCGGGAGGTTCTTGCTGACGCCGGCCCGGCCGGCGATGACCGCGCCGTCGCCGATGCGGATGTGGCCGGTGACCGCCGCCTGGCCGAGGATCATCACCCCGTCGCCGATGGCGGTCGAACCGGCGATGCCGACCTGGCCGCAGATGATGCCGTGGGCCCCGATCTGGACATTGTGGGCGATCATTACCAGATTGTCGATCTTGGTCCCGGCCCCGATCACGGTGTGATCGAAGCGGGCCCGATCGATGGTGGTGTTGGCGCCGATCTCGACATCGTCGCCGATGTCCACCGAGCCGACCTGGGGGATCTTGCGATGGACCCCGGCCACCGAGGCGTAGCCGAAGCCGTCGGCCCCGATCACCGCCCCAGCATGGATGATGACCGCCGTGCCCAGGCGACAGCGTTCGCGGATGGTGACCCGTGGATGCAGCAGGCAGCGTTCGCCCAGCTGGCAGTCGTTGCCGATGAAGCACTGGGCGTTGATGGTGCAGCCGGAGCCGATCACGCTGCCGGCCCGGATTACTACGTAGGGACCGATGGCCACGTCGTCGCCGATGGTGACATGGTCCTCGATGATCGCTGTCGGGTGGATCCGGCGCGGCAGGGGTCGGGGTTGTGGCCCATGCCGCTCGACGATCTCGATGAAGGCCAGGTTGGGGTCGGCGACCACGATCTGGACCTTGTCGCAGTCATCCAAGGCTCGGCGACACAGCACGGCGCTGGCCTTGCTGTCGGTCAACAGGGCCAGATAGCGTTCGTCGGCCAGGAAGCTGACATCGCCCGGCCGGGCCTCGGTGAGCCCTGAGATGCCGGTGATCGTCGTCGTGGCATCGCCCACCACCTGACCACCGACCTCAGTAGCCAACTGACCGGCGCTGATGTCCAGTGTGTTGGCGGTCATGGTGCGTCGAGCTCAATGGCGGGAGCACTTTCGGGGGCTGGCCGTCGCGGTGCACTGGCCGGGGGCTGGGCTCGTCCTTCGGGCAACGGCAGGGCCTCGTTGACATGGGCGATGAAGGCCTCGGTGATGTCCATGCCGTCGCGGACATAGAGCACGACATGGGTGGCCAGCTCGGCGCTGAACTCACGCATGCTGCCTGAGACCGGGTCTCGCGGGGAGAGCAGCAGGACCATGTCGAAGCCCTGGGCTTGGGCATAGGCGGCCAGCATCTGGCGACCACGGATGAAACCATCGCGGAACAAGGTGGTCTCCATCTGGCCCAGGCGCTCCTGTTGGCGCTGGCTGTAGAGGCGCAGCTCCAGGCTCTTGACCTTGATGGCGCTGTCGATTTCAGCGTATTTGTCATCGGCTTCGTCGTACAGTTCCATCTCAGAACGCAGACGGGTGATTTCGTCATTGAATCGCTTGATCTGGGCATTGACGGTGGTGATCGCCTCGTGCAGCTGGGCAGCTTCAGGCCGGCTGTGCACCAGATGTGACTCGTTGAGCACACGGGCGATGTCGATGGTCACGATGCGTTCTTCAGCCAGGCACGCGACCCAGGAGCTGATCAGCAGACAGATGAGGGAACAGTGGCGGAACATGGGGTACTCCTTGCGTTGAACCGGATGGCGGCAGGGTATGGCGGCCATCGTTAGAAAACGAAACCGGCGATGCTGAAATGGGTATGGAAGCTGCTTTCGCCCTGTTCAGGATCGAGCAACCATGCGAAGTCCAGTTTGACCGGCAGGACCATGGCGGGGAAGCGCAGGCCGAAGCCGACAGCGCTGCGCAGATCACTCAGACGGACCGACTCATCCTGGCCCCACACCTGACCAAGATCGGCGAACAGCACCCCGCGGAAGCCTTCGTTGGTGCCCTGTAGCGGCACCGAGAGTTCCACTGTGCTCATCCAGCTCCAGGTGCCGCCGACCCGGGTTTCGATGCCGTTGCTGTTGATCTCCCGGGGGCCCAGGTCGCGCCGCCTGAAGCCGCGATGTTCGGGCGATGGTCCGCCGCCGAAGATGCGGTCGAAGAAGGGGATGGTGTCATCATCGCCCAGGGGCTCCAGCCATTGGTTGCGATGACTCAGGGCCAGGAAGGTCACGCCGCCGATATCGCTGG
>SLQH01000021.1 GCA_007131555.1 Planctomycetota bacterium
GCAGCGATGAAACGTTCGCAGTGGTCATGATTGGCGGTACCGCCGATAGTGGTCACCAGGGCTGGCCAGGAGGCCGCCAGACGCAGGGCGAGATCGACCTGGTCCTGACAGCCGGCGTCGCGGATGATTGAGGGTAGCGGGTCATCGTCGCTCGGCTCCTTGGCACCGGCCAGGGTCCGCAGAGCCAGGACCGGAATGTCCTGTTCGGCGATCAGCGCCAGGGCCTCAGGACAGAGTTCGCGCTGGCGGACGTTCCAATAGCAGATCAGGCCATCGGCCAGCGGACTGGCGCTGACGGCCCGGGCCGCAGCGGCGGCATTGGCGCGGTTGCAGAACAGGGCCACGCGATTGATCATGCCCTGCTGGCGCAGCTCGGCCAGGGCATCGTGGATGGGGCCACTGCCGGCCTGCAGCTGATCGATGAGGTTGCCCGGACTGCGGTCCATGGCCACCAATTGGGCGATATCAATGGTATCGATGCCCAGGCGGCGGCGGCAGTCCTCAACCTCGAAGCGCAACCACCGGATCGAAGCATCGCGGATCTTGATGATCAGGGGCGGCCGACGGGACGGGGCTTCATCGAAGGCACAGCGTAGGGCCATGAAACTGATGCCCCGGTTGTAGGTCGGGCTGCAGTGGATCGACAGCCCGGCCTCCATGACCCTACGCACCAGGGCGATATCCTGCTCGATACGGTCACCATCGGCACCCAGGGACATGGCTCCGAAGGTGTAGGGGCTCAGGTCGGCAAAAGTCGGCATGATCAGACCCTTCCTGTCAGGATGGCCGCGGACCATGCCCAGGCAGACGCCCACGCAGGATATCGAGGTACACCGCTGCACTGATGGCATGGGAGCCGGTGCTCAGGGCCCGGCCGTCATCGGCGGCGAAGGCCGGGGCCAGGCCGTGGGTCCGACAGCAGTCGAGGAGGCTGCCAGTGATGGCTTCGGCCCGCTCGCGCTGGCCGCAGGCGGCCAAGCCTTGCGAGATCAGGGCCACGGCCTGGGGATGGACCGCCCCTCGCCAGAGGTGACCAGGGTCATAGGTGGCGCTGCCAGGGGCCTGGCTGGCCAGCAGGCGGCCAGTGATGAAGCGGGCAGTATCGGCCACCACGCCATTGCGCACCGGGCCGGGCAGGCGGCCGGCGAGGATCACCGGCAGACAGCCTTGCAGGCTGTCATCGCGCAGGGCCTCCGGGCCATCAGCTGTCAACAGAGCGCTGGCAAAGCGGCGACCGTTCCAGAGATCGCCGATCAAGGCGTTGCTGAGGGTCTCGGCGCTGGTCCGCCATTGCAGGGCGTCCTGGTGTCGGGCCAGGCGGCGGGCCAGGGTCCGCAGGACATCGCATTGACAGATCAGCAGGGCGGCCAGATCAGGACTGACCAGGGGGACGCCCTGATCAAAGGCGCTGGAGGCCGACCAACCGGATTCCTGGGCCAGGGCATAGTGGGCCAGACGCTGGCCGCTGCGCCGGCGATGGTTCAGCCACCACAGGGTCCACAGGGCCAGACCCTGATAGATCTCGGGCAGCAGGGGGGTCCAGACCTCAGGGCTGCTGTGGGCCAGGAGGTGGGCCACGGTCCAGCCATGGATCGGCGGGGGACAAGCGTCGAAGCGGCGGTCGTGGATCATCACCGCCCAGGGCAGGCAGCCGTGGGTGTCCTGATGATCGAAGGGCAGCAGGTACTGGTCCCAGGCCAGGCGGTCATGGGCTCCGGCCAGGGCCATGGCCGTGAAACAGGATTCCCAGCCAGTGATCTGGGGAAGGCTGTCAAGGGTCGGCAGGATGGCCGGTCGGGTGAAGCAGCCATGGGCCGGCATCACCGTTGACCACAGGGTGTAGACGGCACGATCGGCCAGTTCACTGTCATCTGCCACCTGGAACGGTGCCCGAAATGCGTCATAGCTGGCCTTGGACTGCCGGGCCAGGGTCTGTTGATCACAAGGACCGGCCGGAATCCAGGTGCTGCTGTGTTCTTCAACAGTACAGGCCAAGCGACCGTCGTCAGCGGCACCCAACGCCAAGCCGGCCTGGTCGTCGATGGTGATGCTGCCGTGGTGACAGACCACGGCATAGCGGCGGCGGCAGGAGGGGCGATTGATGATGATGCAGCGCCGTCCTTCAGGAGCCAAGGTCAAGGCAGCAGCCTCGGGGAGTGCCAGACGGAGATCAAGACCGAGGCCTTCGATCCGCATCAGTCCGGGCGCGGCCAGGGCGATACGCAGGGCTTCCGCGCCATCACAAAGGCCGATATAGGAACCGATCCCGGCGCTGAAGGTCAATGGGCACACGGCCCCTGAACGTTGAGCCTGGAGGCGCATCACCTCCTGCTCGGCCCCGCCGCTGTGGTGGTTGAGGAGGATCAGGTCGCCGTCGTCATGGGGACGGTTGTGGATGCTCAGGCTGCATCCATGGCGACTGAAGGAATGGCCGGTCAGGTCGATGCTCATGGCCGTCGCTTTGGTTCAGGAGGAAGGACGAAATCCTGTTCTTCGAGGCGGTCCTGGACCCACCGGGCGAAGATGTCGAAGGGGCAGAGCATGGTCGCCATGGCGAAGTCGCTGGTCATCGGCAGGGCCGGATAACGGTCCTTGGCCAGGATGCGCAGGCGTTCACGGGTATCGAGACCGACAAAGGGTTCGCGATAGGAGGGATGGTCGGCGGCGATGGCCACCCGTTGATAGATCTCGTTGAGCTGCAGGACCTTGCGCAGGAGGTTGGCCAGGCGCCAGATCTTCTGGGACTGGGTCTGACCCTGCATGAAGGGGTAGAGATGGGGGGTCTCCTCGATCGATTCCAGCCAATGAAGGATGGTCTTGTGGGCGGCAATCTCTTCATCGGCAAGGGAGTCGCGGTCGAAATAGGCCAGGAAGACCTGACGGTAGAAGCGACTGCGGATGCGATCGGCTATCAGGCGTTGGCGGGCAGCGGCGCGTTGCTCTTCAGGCAGTTCCAGGAAGGGTTCTTCGTCGCTGCGTTCCAGGGTGATCGGATCGACCGCATCATCCCAGTCATGGTCACCGCCGATGGCCTTGGAGATGCGCCGAATGGTGGCGATGGCCCGTTCCTGTTGCGGTGGACAGATGACCATGGCGTCCCCCAGATGCTGGGAGCCGAACAAGGCCACGATGGGGTTGAGCAGGCGGGCGATGCGCCGGGCCGGCAGACGGCGCAGATCATCCAGGCTGGGGACCAGACTGTGCTGGGCGGCGATCAGGTCGCGGATGCGGCGATAGAGGCCGATGAGATGGATCTGGAGGGTGGCGACCTCGATGCCCATGCGTTCGCGCAGCAGGCACAGGTGTTCAATAGCCGCCTGTTGCAGATCCAGGTCCTGGAAGTGGTCATCGTCGGCCAGGGCGCTGAGGGTCTGCTGCAGGCGCTGCTGTTCGCTGTCGGCTTCCAGCTCCTTGAGGATGGTGGCCAGACGGGGGTTGTCGGCGGTGCCGGTGATCAGGGCATCGGACAGGCTGGATTCCATCTCCTCGATGAGGTCCCGGTGGCGCTCGATCAGCAGTGGCCGGCGGGTCTCCTCAATGATCTCTGCGGTACTCAGCAGGGGGTCGAGGTCTTCGTCTTCGATGTCTGTGATCGTCATGATGAGGGCATCCTATGGGGCCGCAGGCGATACCCAAGAGTCTATCCGATGTGCGGCGGGGCACTGTGGGAGGGGCTTGTCTGCCGCCATGAGACAGACAGGATGCTGTGCCCATCATCGCATTGCATTGGAGCCCATCATGCCCCTGTTTCCGGCCTATCCGACCCGTCGAGACCTGATCCTTGATGGTATCTGGGATTTCGTCTTTGTTGGTGACAGCGACCTTGATCGCCTCGATCCGGCGACCCTGGCGTTCACCGACCGCATGGCGGTGCCGGGGGTCTTCGACGCCAGCCCGGCCTATGCCGGTCGTCGGGGGGTAGCCTGCTACCACTACTTGGTCACAGTCAGTCCTGGCGTGACCTCGCAGGTCCACTTTGGGGCCTGCGGTTTCAATACCCGGGTCTTTGTCGATGGGCAGCTGGTAGGGGCCTGTGATCTGCCCTACAGCGGCTTTGCCGTGACGGTGCCGGCCTCGGACCAGGCCCAGCGCAGCCTGGTGGTGGCGGTAGACAACCGCTTCGATCCGGAGCGCCAGTTCCTGTTCGAACCCTGGTATGATTTCTACGGCTACGGCGGCATCTATCGTCCGGTGCGGTGGCTGGAGCTGCCCGCGGCGTGGTGGATAGAGCGGGCCAGGATCAGCACCCGTGACCTTGCCACCGGGACCATCGCCGTCGAGGTCCTGCTGGGCGGCGCGGTGCCCGCCAGCGTGCCCCTGCGTCTGGCTTGTGATGATGCGCCCTTGGTCGATCATGGCTTGGTGGCGGTCAGCGCTGGGCGGGCGGTGGTCGAGATGCAGGTGCCCGATCCCCGGCCCTGGTCGCCGGACAGCCCGGTCCTGCATCACCTGCGCATCGAGGCTGGTGATGATGCGGTGGTCGAACGCTTCGGCCTGCGCACCGTGGTGGTCGACGGGCCGCGCCTGCTGCTCAACGGGGCCCCGCTCAAGCTCAAGGGCTACTGCCGCCACGAGGCCCATCCCCAGTTCGGTCCGGCCCTGCCGCCTGAGCAGATGGTCCAGGACCTGCAGTTGATGCGGGCCATGGGCTGCAACTTCATCCGCGGCGCCCATTACCCCCAGGACCAGCGCTTCCTCGACCTGTGCGACGAACTGGGCTTCCTGGTCTGGGAGGAGGCCCTCGGCTGGGGCCACCAGGACCAGCAATGGTCACGGCCGGGATTCAGAGCGGCCAATCTGGCCCAGATCGAGGCCATGATCCACAACAGCTACAACCATCCCTGCATCATCATGTGGGGCTTCCTCAATGAAGGCGGCAGCCATCTGCCTGAGACCCGGTCCCTGTATGAGGACTGCTTTGCCGTCGTGCGGGCGGCCGATACCACCCGTCCTGTGACCTATGCCAGCAACCGGATCTTCGACGGCGGACATGATGCCCATTTCGATCTGGCCGACATCATCGCCCTCAATACCTATCCCGGCTGGTATGCGATGGAGAAGGATGAGCCCCGGCCCCTGGCCGAGATCGTCCCCTTCCTTGATCATTGCCGCCAGACCGTGGCCACACTGGGCCAGGGCGACAAGCCCTTCCTGATTTCCGAGATCGGGGCCGCCGCCCTGTATGGCTGGCGTGATCCCCTGCAGGCCCATTACAGCGAGGAATACCAGACCGACTACCTGGAAACCGTATGTCGCGAGGTGATGACCAATCCGGCCATCCTCGGTGTCGCCCTGTGGCAGTTCTGCGACTGCCGGACCTACGCCGGAGCCCGGGCCCTGGGTCGGCCCCGGACCTTCAACAACAAGGGCTCCTTCGATGAATACCGTCGCCCCAAGGCTGCCGTACGGGTGGTGGGCAGGATCTTTCGGGATGAATAGGTCTCTGGCGTTAAATCCGGCTTTGGGCTTTAGGCTTTGGGCTTTAGGCTGGAGGCTGGAGGCTGTAGGGTTGCTCTACAAGGCGATATGGACAGATTCGGACTTTCATCCCAAAGGCGAATCGATTTTTGGTTGCGTATATCCGCTTTAATGGCAGCCCTAATCCCCAAAGTCCAAAGCCCAACTGCGGTTTTTAGTCTGTTGCCAAGGAGTTATATATGTCTGATCTGACCATGTTACTGTTGACC
>SLQH01000559.1 GCA_007131555.1 Planctomycetota bacterium
GCCCAGCCTCGGAAAACTTTATTATGAATGACTGCCGCTTCCGCTCCATTGACGGCAGTGTGGATGTGGACCCAGGTATCAGCGCCAGCGACTACGGCAGCTTCCACCGGGTGGCCAATGGCGCCTACTACATTGCCGGCGGCTTCCGCACCACCTCCAACCGCCGCGCCGTCGGTGAAACCATGGCCCTGGTCCACACGGCCGACTTCCCTGATCAAATCAATAACGACCAGCGCCTTGTAGTGCGGGGGACAGCCCAAGGGGTGCGCGCCCCCGCACCCGCCGATTGGCCCACCCTGCGTGGCGATTTTGCCCGCCGCAGCTGGATCCCCGCCGACGGGCCGGCACGCCTGACCCCAGGTTGGGCAACGGAGATCTCAGACCTTCCCGAATATAATCTTGGCCTGCGCTATGACTGGGAGCAAAACAGTCAAAGCCCCGGCATTATCACCCAGCCGGTGGCCGATGGCGAGCGGGTGCTGATCAGCATTCCTGACCGCCATGAAATCGTCTGCCTGGGTCTCAATGACGGTCGGGAACGCTGGCGCACCCGCTTGAGCGGGCGCAGCGCTGCCCCCCCCACCCTGGCTGGTGAGGTGGCCTTTGTCGGCTGCAACGATGGCACCGTATCGGCCATCAACCTGCGCGACGGGGCCATTATCTGGACCTTCCTGGCCGCACCCTTCGAGCGCTACCACAATGCCCATCAGCAGGCGGAAAGCACCCATCCGGTGCGCTCCAGCCCGATTTACCACAACGGCACCGTCTATGTCGCCGCCGGTCGCCACGGCAAAGCCGATACCGGCATCATGCTCTGGGCCTTGGATGCCAGCAGCGGCGAGCCGCGCCAGCACCGCATGGTCACCGCGCAACATGTGAATGATATTATGCAGATGGTGAACGATCGCCTGATTATCGCCTACAGCCATTTTGATGTGAACACCCTGGCCGCCACAGAAGGCCGCGGTGGTGGACCATCCATTTCCCCCATGCAGCGCGGCCATGACGGCGGCCACGGCTGGATCGGCCCGGCCCATCTGTGGCGTGGCTACCGCGTCCATGGCAATGAAACCCGCGATGCAGGCCCAGCCATTCAGACCGATAGTGAATTCTGGCGCTTTACCGCCGGGGCCTTTGCCGAAATGCACTACGATAATGTGGGCGATCACCAGCGGGTGGTGCGCACCGGCCACGAACGGGATTTCGCTACCCGCACCGGATCGCGGACCAGTATGCAGAGCTATCTGGTGGGTGCCGGCAACTATGTCTACGCCGTCGCCCGCGGCGGCAACAATCTGCGCATCAGCGTCTGCGATGTGAATGCCGAAAGCCAAGAGCTCTACAACTTCGAGGTTTTCCAGGGCAACGAAGAGCTCATTCCCGACGGCATCGCCATCGCCCATAACCATCTGATCGTGACCACCACCAAGGGTCGGGTCATGGTCTTCAGGGGGCCGTGAATCGGGGTCTTGCGACCGATGTCGGTTCCGATTCGTCGGCACTGTAATCGTGCGAATCCTGATTCTGGTACAGTGCCCACTCCTCAATCCTGATAGGGATGAGGAGTGAGGAGCAGCGCCCGGTACTGGAAATGGCACACGATGTAAAAATATGGTTCAGGCCAAGAACAGTGCTGATGTGAAGGTGGCGTAATAGGGCAGCAGAGAGGACATGGCGGCATGCGCCAGCGACATACCATGCAGGACAACAGCTACGATGTCGTGGTTGCCGGAGCTGGCTGTGGGGGCATCTGTGCCGCTGTGCAGGCAGCCCGGCAGGGGGCCAGGGTGTTGTTGGTTGAACGGGCGGCCCTGGTAGGAGGAACCGGCATCCATTCACCGGTGGCCTTGATCTGCAAGTTCCAGCGTCGCGATACCCTTGAACCCATCAATCGTGGTCTGCATCAGGAACTGTTCCCGCATGCCTATGCCTGGCGTGGCGAGTTTGATGATCATGACATGCTGCCGACCTACGATCATGCAGATCTGGCCGAACGGTACGACATGCTCCTGGAATCGGCCCCGGGTTTGCAGTTGTGCACGTCCTGTGCCGTGACCGATGTCGAGCTTGAGACGCACGCCGATGGTCAGCGGATATCCGCAGTGCATCTCTCTGATGGCAGTCGGGTGGCGTGCCTGGTGGCTGTTGACGGCACGGCTGACGGCAATCTGTCGGCCTTGGCCGGAGCCTCGTTCCATCTTGGCCGGCCTGAGGACGGGGCCATGCAGTCTGCGACCTTGACCTTTGGTCTGCGTGGTTTTGACGTGGCTGGTCTGCGCAATCCGGCACTGACCACATGGGGTGGTTTTCGCAGTCTCAATCAGGAATTGGACGATGTCCGGCGGCAAGAACGCGGTGAGCAGGCCGGGCACGATCGCTTCGGTACTGGCTGCTTCGCCTATCCAGATGGCCGGACTCTGCTGTTCAACGCCAATCATGTCACCGGAGTCGATCCGACGCGGCCCGAGACCGTTGCCCGTGGTCTGTCCGAGGCCAGGGCCTTGGTCGATCGCAGTGTGGCGCTGGTTCGTCGCCATCCGGCCTTCGCCAATAGTGAGTTGGCCTTCGTATCGTCATGGCTGGGAGTGCGTGAAGGACGGCGTATTGTCGGAGATCACATCCTGACTGCTGACGAGTGTCTGGGGGAAGCCCGTTTCGAGGATGTTGTGGCAGCCGGGGCCTATGATATCGACATCCACGATCCTGAGGGTGGTCCTGCCCATATGCAGCGTATTCCCAATACCCAATATTATCATATTCCCTATCGCAGTCTGCGGGCCAGGGGCCTGGCCAATCTGCTGTTGGCTTCGCGTTGTCTGTCTGGTGATTTTGTCGCCCACTCCTCCTATCGCGTGATGAGCTGTATTACCGCAGTTGGCCAAGCTGCCGGCTGTGCGGCGGCCTTGGCTGTTGGTCAAGGTGGCGAGGTCCGGGCTGTGGACCCGATCGCAATTCGTCGCGCCCTGGCCGAGGCTGGGCAGTGGGTGGAGGATTGAGCCTGCGCGGGTCGGCTCCTGAGGCTCCCGCTGGACCGCAGGCCGATAAGGTATAGGACGCTCTCTGCCAGGACCGGCAGATCGGAGTGTCCCATGGCCCATGTATCGATCGCTGATGTCGGCGCTGTCGCCGGCGGCACCGTCCTCAATACCGAGGCCTTCGCGCGGGCGGTGGCCGAGGTGGCCGCGGCCGGTGGCGGGACGGTCTACGTGCCGGCCGGGACCTGGCTGACCGGGACCATCCGTCTGCGGTCGCGGGTCTGTCTGGAACTGCATCCGGCGGCGGTGATCCTGGGTTCGCCCCGACTGGAGGACTATGCCCAGGGACGTCCTGGCCAGCATGGCGATCGGACCCCCTGGCATCTGATCGTAGCCGATGGCCAGCACGATGTCACCATCCGGGGCGGCACCATCGACGGCAACGGACCGGCCTTCTGGGAACCCTGTCGGCCGGGGCCGGAGCCCACCCCGGGTCGCGCCATCCCGCCGGGCGCCTTCCAGGGCTGGGATGCCATGACCGTGGTCCCGGCGCGGGAGGCCGATCCGGTCACGGCCCCGTTGTCGTGGATCAGGCATGTCGACAACCGCCGGCCCTCGCCGATGATCGAGATCACCGGCTGCCGCCAGGTCCGCATCCAGGATATCCACATCACCAACTCGGCCGGCTGGCTGCTGCATACCCACAACACCTGCCATCTGTGGATCACCGGAGTCCTGCTGACCAGCAACCTGATGGGGCCCAACAACGACGGCTTCGACATCACTGGCTGCCAGGATGTGGTGGTCGATGGCTGCAACCTGTCCTGCTGTGACGATGGCATCTGTCTCAAGACCACCCCCGACGCCCTGCCGGTGGAACGGGTGACGATCAGCAACTGCACGGTGCGGTCGCGCTGCGCGGCGATCAAGTTCGGTTGCGCCGAGAGCTACCATGACTTCCGTCAGGTGACGATCAGCAATTGCGTGATCCATGGCTCCAATCGCGGTGTGGCCCTGTACAGCAAGTGCGGGGCGGTGATCGAGGACGTCAGCATCAGCAATCTGGTGATCGACACCCGGGCCCCCTTTATGGCCAGCCGACCGATCCACATTGAATGCCGGGAGGAGCACAACGGCCAGGGCCCGGTGCGCGGCATCGGGGCGATCCGCAATGTCCAGATCAGCAATGTCATCGCCCGCAGCGAGGGCCGCATCCTCCTGGTCGGTGACCCCCGTTCGCCCTTGCGCAACATCGTCCTGCGCGATGTCCGCCTGTCCTACCCCACGGTCGATGACCCCGCCCTGGCCTGTGCCGACCTGCCCTGCGGTCAGTTCGCCAAGCCCCATCCCGATGCCCGCACGGCCCAGGCGGCGTTGGTGGTCAAGCATGCCCGCGACCTGGTGGTCGACAACCTGATGATCGACTGGCCGGAGGTGGATGCCGAGGGGCGGATGATCGTACCGCCCGCCTGGCATTTCGACCTCAAGGCCGTCAACGGGGGCTACGACCACTACCGGCGCGACCGCTTCGCGCCTGATCAGATCCCCGGCTTCGCTGTCGTCTGGGGCCGGGATCTGTCCGGCGGCTACCTGCGCCTGCCCCTGGCCCAGCCCTCCCAGCCCCATCTGCCCCGCCTCGACCTGGATGCCGACTCAGTGATCAGGGAACTGTAGGGCGAAAACCCTTCATGATGTTGCGCACTCTGCGTGAAACCATTCCGGAAGATCTCACGCCCGCTTCGCTCAAGAGCGCCAAGCTCGCAGAGATAAAGCCAGGAGGTTGCCCTCTTGGCCCCTCTTCCGCTGCCCGCAGGGCCTTGGCGCTCTCTGCGTTCTCTGCGAGAGACCCTTCCGGAGTATTTCTCGCCCGCTGCGCTCAAGAGCGCCAAGCTCGCAGAGGGAAAGCCAGGCCTCCGTCTTCTTGGCTCGAACATCTCGCCGTCGGGTAGATCATTTTCTCACAGAGGCACAAAGACACGGAGGAATCTCTATGATTGGCTTTCAGCGCCTCATAGCCTTTCATGCCTCTCTGTGTCTTTGTGTCTCTGTGAGAGACATCTTCATCAATCGAGCGGATCACCCATCCTTTTGACCTGCATCCCTGGGTGCGGCCCGCACCGACCGAACTGGGCTCTTCCGCTGCCCGCAGGGCCTTGGCGCTCTCTGCGAGAGACCCTTCCGGAAGACCTCACGCCCGCTGCGCGTGATGACCAAGCTTGCCCAGCCCGGTCATCACCTTGCCTTTGACGGCCAAGGCGGCACCCTTGTCAAACATGGAGGGCCGGCCATGTCTGACAGTCCGACCTATGACCGCATCCAGGACATGGTTGCCGTCTTGCGGGAGCGCAGTCCGGTCCAGCCGCGGGTGGCGATCCTGCTGGGGACCGGCCTGGGAGCCCTGGCTGAGCGCATCGCGGTCAGTGAGACCATCGCCCAGGCCGAGGTGCCGGGCATGCCCCTGTCGACCGCCGAGAGCCATGCCGGGTCGATCCTCTTCGGCACCCTGGCCGGGGTGCCGGTGGTGGCCTTCAGTGGCCGCCTCCATGCCTACGAAGGTTACAGTGCCGCCGAGGTGACCCTGCCGGTCCGCCTCGGCAAGGCCCTGGGGGCCGAGGTCCTGGTCATGGGTTCGGCGGTCGGCGGGCTCGACCCCCGCCTGCAC
>SLQH01000031.1 GCA_007131555.1 Planctomycetota bacterium
GTACGTTGTTCGCCGGCCAGGTAGGCCTCGTCATAATCGTCGATCTTCTGGGCCCCGATGCTCTTGTAGGCCATGACCCGCTTGGCCGAGGGCACCCGTGGCTCGTTGGCCTCATCGGTGATGGTCAGCAGCACCGGCAGGCGGCTGCGGACCACCTGATGGCCCTGTTCGGTATTGCGTTGGATGGTGATGGTGCCGTCATCCACGCTGCGCACCTCAACCACGCTGGAGACCTGATCGATGCCCAGCTTTTCGGCCAGCTGCGGACCGACCTGGGCGGTGTCGCCGTCGATGGCCTGACGGCCGCACAGCACCAGATCGTAATCGCCGAGCTTGGTGACGGCGCACTTCAGGGCGTAGGAGGTGGCCAGGGTGTCGGCGCCGGCGAAGGCCGGGTCGCTGATCAGGACCACGTCATCGGCGCCCCGGAACAGGCATTCGCGCAACACATCGACGGCCTTGGGCGGCCCCATGGTGATGCAGGTGACATGGCCGCCGAAGCGTTCCTTGAGGTCCAGGGCCTCCTCAAGGGCATGCAGGTCTTCGGGGTTGAAGATCGCCGGCAGGGCGGCGCGGTTGACGGTGCCGTCCTCCTTCATGGCGTCGGCGCCGACATGGTGGGTGTCAGGCACCTGCTTGACGGTGACGATGATGTTGAGCCCCATGGACGCCCTCCTTGTGGGCCGGTGCCGGGCTGGGCGCCCGGCGGCCCGATGCAGGGCAGGAGGCTACGTTATCTCAGTTGCTCGTCAACGACCGGCCCGGACCGGTTCCCCGGACCATGGTCCGGACGATGACACTGGCATGATCTGTGGGAACGGTTATGGTCCCGCCCCTGTCAACCACTGTCGATGGAGACCGAGACCATGGCCCCAGCTGCGCGTCGTTCATCCTCATCCGCTTCGACCGCCGCCCGGCGCTCCGATCGTGAACGGGTGGTGCTGGCCTATTCCGGTGGTCTTGATACCTCAATCATCGTCCGGTGGCTGGTCGAGCAGGGCTATGACGTGACCTGCTTCTGCGCCGACCTCGGCCAGCGCGAGGACATGTCCGGCCTGCGTGAGAAGGCCGCCCGGGCTGGTGCCGACCAGTGCATCATCGCTGATCTGCGCGAGGAGTTCGTGCGCGACTTCGTGTTCCCGGCCCTGGCCTGGAACGCCCGCTATGAGAACCGCTACCTGCTTGGTACCAGCTTGGCCCGACCGATCATCGCCAAGCATCTGGTCGAGACCGCCCGTCGGGTCGGGGCCACCACTATCGCCCATGGCGCCACCGGCAAGGGCAATGACCAGGTGCGCTTCGAGCTGACCGCCTACGCTCTGATGCCCGAGGTCAAGATCATCGCCCCGTGGCGTGATCCGGCCTTCAATTCGGTCATCAAGGGTCGGGCCGAGGCCATCGATTACGCCAAGGCCCATGGTATTCCCGTGCCGGTCACCAAGCGCCAGCCCTGGTCCTCGGATGAGAACCTGCTGCACATCAGCTTCGAGGCCGGGATGCTGGAGGATCCGGCCCAGCGGCCCTTGGACAGCATGGCCAAGCTGACCCGACCGCCGGCCAAGGCGGCGGCCAAGGCCCAGTCGGTGACCATCGACTTCGAGGCCGGGGTGCCGGTGGCCATCGACGGCAAGAAGATGGGTCCAGCGAAGCTGCTGGCGGCGGCCAACGAACTGGGCGCCGCCCACGGCATCGGTCGCATCGACATCGTCGAGAGCCGTTTCGTCGGCATGAAGAGCCGGGGCGTCTACGAGACCCCTGGTGGTACCATCCTGTGGGCTGCCCACCAGGACCTTGAAACCCTCACCGTGGGCCGCGACCTGCTGCATACCAAGGACACCCTGATGCCGCGCTTCAGTCAGATGGCCTACTATGGTTTCTGGTATTGCGAGGAGATGGAGGCCCTCAACGCCTTCCTGTCGGTGTCGCAGCGCCAGGTCAGCGGTCGAGTCACCCTGGAACTGTACCGAGGCAATGTGATGACCGTCGGCCGCAGTTCGCCCAACAGCCTCTACGATGCCGACATCGCCTCCATGGAGGACGATGCCGGAGCCTATGATCAGCAGGACGCCACTGGCTTCATCCGCCTCCAGGCCCTGCCTCTGCGGGTGGCTGCCCGGCGGGCGGCCCGCACTGCCAAGCGCTCGCGGCGCTGAACCCTTTTGTGGACCTTACAGGAGTCACCATGTCTGATTGTGAATGCAGTTGCGGATGCTCCGGCACCGGAGACTGGGCCAGCCTCAGCCAGGAGCAGAAGCTCCAACGCATTGAGCAGATCCTTGATGACCAGGTGCGGCCGATGCTCAAGAGCGATGGCGGCGGCATGCAGGTGGTCAGCCTCGACGGCGAAGTGCTGACCATCAGCTACAGCGGCGCCTGCGGCGGTTGCCCCCATGCCCTGACCGGCACCAAGATGTTCATCGCCCGCCAGCTGGCCGGGGCCCTGGGCATTGAACTGACCATTGAAGTGGTGCGGCCCGAATAGGCCCTCTGATCGGTCCTGATGCACAGGCGCATCCGGACCGCAGGATGCGCCGCCCCAAGTCTGGACGTCATACAACGTTCAGGTGATGCATGATTTTCAGATCAGGAGACCCGTCATGGAGATCTACGATACCACCCTGCGCGATGGCACCCAGTCTGAGGGGGTCAACATCTCCCTCGGTGACAAGCTGGCTGTGACCGAGCTGCTCGACGGCCTGGGGGTGGCCTACATCGAGGGTGGCTGGCCCGGTTCCAATCCCAAGGACGAGCAGTATTTCGCGGCCGTGCAGGACCTGAAGCTGTCGCAGGCCCGGATCGCCGCCTTCGGCTCAACCCGGCGGGCCAAGCTGAGTGCGGCCGAAGATCCCAATCTGGCCAAGCTGGTGGCCAGCGGGGCCCAGGTCTGCACCATCTTCGGCAAGACCTGGGACCTGCACGTGCGCGAGGCCCTGCGGGTCAGCCTGGACGAGAACCTGGTCATGATCGCTGATTCAGTGGCCTATCTGCGCGAACAGACCGGTCGCCCAGTGTTCTACGATGCCGAGCACTTCTTCGACGGGTTCAAAGCCAATCCAGACTATGCCCTCAAGACCTTGGCTGCCGCCCATCAGGCCGGGGCCGAGCGTCTGATCCTGTGCGATACCAACGGTGGCTGCCTGCCGCATGAGATCAGCGCCGGGGTTGAGGCGGTGCGTGCCGCCCTGCCGGAGGCGGTCCTGGGCATCCATGCCCACAATGACGGCGGAGTTGGCGTGGCCAACTCCCTGGCCGCGGTCCGGGCCGGTTGCACCCAGGTCCAGGGTACCGTCAACGGGGTTGGCGAACGCTGTGGTAACGCCGACCTGTGCGCCATCATCGCCAACTGCGAACTCAAGCTGGGCCTGCCCTGTCTGCCCGATGGGCACCTGCAGCGCCTGACCGAGGTCAGCCGCGAGGTCTGGGAGCGCATCAACATGGTGGCGCCGGTCAACCAGCCCTTCACCGGCAAGGCGGCCTTCGCCCACAAGGGCGGCATCCATGTGTCGGCGGTCCAGCGCAACTCCAGCACCTACGAGCACGTCCCGCCGGAGTCGGTCGGCAATACCCGCCGCATCCTCATCAGCGAGCTGTCCGGCCGCAGCAACGTCATCGCCAAGCTGGCCCAGCGCTATCCCCAGTTGACCGATGCCACCCTGATGTCGGCGGTGCTGGAGGAGGTCCAGGACCGCGAGAACCAGGGCTATTCCTACGAGGCCGCCGACGCCTCCTTCGACCTCCTGGTCCGCCGCCATGTCGGCCAGTGGCGACCGGTCTTTGATCTGGTCTACTACCGCGTCCACGGTCTGGGCACGGCCGGGGCCCAGACCGACCTGGTCGAGGCCACGGTCAAGCTGACCGTCGACGGCCAGGTCCGCCTGTGTGTCGCCGAGGGCAATGGCCCAGTCGATGCCCTGTCCCATGCCCTGCGGGCCGCCCTCGCCCCCTGCTATCCCGACCTCAAGGACCTGCACCTGGTCGACTACAAGGTCCGCGTGGTCAACTCCAGCGATGGCACCGCCGCCCAGGTCCGGGTGCTGATCGACAATCAGTACCACGGTCAGCGCTTCGGCACCACCGGGGTTCACGCGAACATCATCGAGGCCAGTTGGCGGGCCCTGGTCGAAGCGGTGGAATACACGGTTCTCGGCCTGCCTGAGAACAAGGGCTGACGATCTCCGTCATCAGCCCTTGTGCGACGGTCGTCGGCGTTGTACTCTGGTATTCTTGGCTGGCTGATGCGGTTGTGTCTGCATCTGTTCCATGCTGGTGCCAGCAGTGAGGGAGGGGTCGCATGACGCCACAGGTCTCGACATTGGCGATCGCCCCGACCGCCACCGGCATGCTGATCCGCATCGAAGGCCGGGCCTCGATCCCCCAGAGCGAGGCGGTGGAGGCCGTGGTGCGCGACCTCTGTACCGCCGACAACCAGCTGCATCTGGTTATCGACCTTGCCGCTTGTACCTATGTCGACAGCACCTTCCTGGGCACCCTGGTGCGCCAGTGTCAGCGCCTGGGTAAGGACCGTTTCGCCCTGGTGGCTCCCGGCGAGGAGGCCCAGCGCCAGTTGGAGACCACCCGTCTGATCACCCTGTTCACGGTCCTGCCGGAGCCCCCGCCGGTGCTTGGCCCCTGGCAGGCTATTCCGGTGTCGGAGCTGGACGCCACGGCCTTCGCCCATCAGGTGCGCGAGGCCCATCGGGCCCTGGCCGCCATCCCCGGCCCCCAGCAGGCGGCCTTCCAGGCGGTGGTCGATCAGTTGGGGTGAGAATCGATGGGAGGGGAATTCTCATGAAAAGTCATCGTCAGGAACTCTGGTTCAACGTCCCGGCTCGGCGGGGCTTCCTCAACATCACACCCCAGGTTGAGGAGATTCTGGCGGCCAGCGGGGTCCAGGAGGGCCTGGTGCTGGTCAATGCCATGCACATCACCGCCTCGGTGTTCATCAATGACGATGAATCCGGGCTGCATCATGATTATGAGGTCTGGCTGGAGAAACTGGCCCCGCATGAGCCGATCAGCCAGTATCGCCACAACGGGGCCGAGGACAACGCCGATGCCCACATGAAGCGGCAGATCATGGGCCGCGAGGTGGTGGTGGCGATCACCCAGGGCCGTCTGGACCTGGGCCCGTGGGAACAGATCTTCTATGGCGAGTTCGACGGTCGGCGGCGCAAACGGGTGCTGGTCAAGATTATCGGCGAGTAGCCCCTGATGAGCCCTCTGGAAGTGATCATGCTGTTGTGTTTCGGCCTGAGCTGGCCGATCTCCATCGCCAAGGCCCTGCGGACCCGGGTGGTGGCCGGCAAGAGCCCTCTGTTCATGATGGTGCTGATCTGCGGCTACGGTGCCGGTATCGGCCACAAGTGGTTCTACAATTTCGACTGGGTGATCGCGCTCTATGTCCTCAACATGGTGATGGTGGCGATCGATTTGTCCCTGTACTACCGCTTCTGCGAGAAGAACTCCCGGGCCTCGTCCCGGTAGCGTCGCACCTCAGTGCCCAGCAGGCTGTCGGCCCCGACCAGCTCGATCACCATGTCGATGCCGGCACTGCGGTCGATGATGGCCTGGCACCAGGCGGCGTAGGCCAGTTGCGGATCAATGGCCTGATGCAGCAGGGTTCCGGCGCCGAAGGAC
>SLQH01000027.1 GCA_007131555.1 Planctomycetota bacterium
CAATCTGCTCTACACCGCCGTCACCCGGTCCTCGGGCGGGGTCGTCCTGGCCACCTCGGCCCGGGCCCTGGCGGCTACCCTCGATGGCACCGACAGCCGACCGTGACCAGTGGCGACGGGCTGCTTCCCCTCTTGGGTTGACGAAAAGGGGCACTAGCATCCGCTGCGCACCATGCCGGTGTTCACAGGATGATGAGCCATGAACGGTGACCATTACCCCACAGACGTCATGCAGAAACTGGTCGCGCTGTGCAAGCGGCGGGGTTTCGTATTCCAGAGTTCGGACATCTACGGGGGCCTCAAGAGCGCCTATGACTATGGTCCCCTGGGGGTTGAACTCAAACGCAACATCATGAACGCCTGGTGGGCGACGATGGTCAACGGCCGCGACGACGTGGTCGGCATCGATGCGGCGATCATCATGAAACCCGATGTCTGGCGGGCCTCGGGGCATGCCGCCGGCTTCGCCGACCCCCTGGTCGACTGTCTGGTGTCCAAGGAACGTTTCCGGGCCGACAAGGCCCCGCGTCCGGCGGTCGGGGAGAACCTGGTCCTTCAGGTCGGCGACGGCAATCGGGCCATCGCCTACGGCGAACAGATCGCCCAGCGCTTCGGGGTCAGCCTGCAGCGCCAGGGCAACGATCTGCACGGCCTGTACGTGGCTGACGCCCAGAAGGTCGGCTGTCGGCATGACGCCGACTTCTCCTATCCCTATCGCGGCTATGTCAGCCCCTGCATCGGCTCGCCCTTCCTGTCCGACGAACGTCAGTTCAACCTGATGTTCCGTACCGCCCTGGGGGCCGTCGACCCGATGCAGGATGTCGCCGAGGTGATCAGCAGCCTGACCGAAGCCGACGACCTGGAGGCGGCGGTGCGCGAGCGCTTTGCCCGTCAGGCCCAGGAAGGCCCCCTGGCCGACGCCCTGGCCTCAGGCCAACGTCAGCGCATCATGCGGGCGGTCATCGAACTGGTCACCGGCCCGGCGATGTGCTACCTGCGCCCCGAGACGGCCCAGGCGATGTTCGTCCAGTTCCGCAACGTCCTCGATGCCACCGGCCTCAAGCCCCCCTTCGGCATCGCCCAGATGGGCAAGAGCTTCCGCAACGAGATCACCGTCGAGCATTTCATCTTCCGCTCCTGCGAGTTCGAGCAGATGGAGATGGAGTTCTTCTGCCCCCCCGGCAGTCAGGGCGAATGGATGACCTATTGGAAGCAGGAGCGCATGACCTGGTGGCAGCGCTTCGCCAACCATCCTGATGATTTCCGTCTGCGCCAGCATGAGGCCGATGAACTGGCCCATTACGCCGACGAGTGCTACGATGTGGAATACTACTATCCCTGGGGCTGGGACGAACTCGAAGGCATCGCCTCACGCACCGACCATGACCTCCATCAGCATGAAGAACATGCCGGAGTCAAGCTGCGCTACACCGACCCCGACACCGTTGATCCCCAGACCGGCAAGAAGCCCTGGAGCTATCGGCCCTTCGTCATCGAGCCGGCCGCCGGGGCGACCCGGGCGGTGTTGGTCTACCTGCTGGATGCCTACCACGAGGAGACCCGTACCGACGCCAAGGGCAATCCCGTGGTCCGCACCGTCCTCAAGCTGCATCCACGCCTGGCCCCGATTTCCTGCGCTGTCCTGCCCCTGGTCTCCAACAAGGAGCCCTTTGTGGTGGCCGCCCGCGAACTCCACGAGGCCTTGCTGGCTGCCGGCCTGCGCAGCCGCTGCGATACCAAGGGTGCCATCGGCAAACGCTACGCCAAGCACGACGAGATCGGCACCCCGCTGTGTCTGACCATCGACGGCCAGAGCCTGGAAGACGGTACCGTCACCATCCGCGACCGCGACAGCACCGACCAGGACCGCATCGCCATCGCCGATGCCGTGGCAGAGGTCAAGCGGAGAATCGCTGGGAAAAGTTGACGGATGAGCGCCTGACTCAGCGCCCGACCATGCGCCCGACCAGTTCCCACACGGCACGATGAGTGGCGTCAAAGGCTTCGCCGGTAGGGACGATTGAGGGTAGGGTCAGGGTCGGCAGTCCGCCTCGGAAATCGGCTGGAATCGGCACCGCCTCCAGGCCCTGGCGCCGGGCCAGGGACATGGCCCTGGGTAGATGCCAGGCCGAGGTGACGATGCCCACCTGGCTCCAGCCCTGCTCACGACATAGGGCGGCAAAGGCGGCGATCTCTTCAGAGGTGTTGCGGGGCTGAGGAAGCATCATGATGGCGTCATCAGCCACCCCCATGCTCCACCACAGGGCCCTGGTCTGGGTCGCCAGATCATCGTCATAGGCGCGACCACTGGCGACCAGGACAGGGGCCAGACCGGCCTGATGCATGGTCCAGGCCCGGTAGATGCGATCACCGCTGGCAGCAAACTGAGGCCGACCAAAGGGGTTGTCGGTACTGCCGCCACCGAGCACCAGCACCGCCTCGACCGGAGCGAAGGCCAGGGGATCCTGCTGCGCATAGGGGACCTCCAGCAGGCGCATGAGGACACCACCAACCACGATATTGCCGGCCACCGTATAGAGGCCAATCACCATGCCCAGGACCCGGACCGCCCACCGTACATCATCACGCATCACCCAACGCACGGCGATCAGGGCCAGCCACAGCAGCCCAGCCGGCATGATCAGCAGACCGAAGGCCTTCTGGACATCGAACCAGCTGGGCCACCAGACGACGATTCCGACCAGGGCCAGCACCGGGATGGCCCAGGCCGCGTACCATGGGGCCATCGACGGCATGAAGTCCCAACGGCGCATCTGCCACCAGATGCTCCATACCAGCACGACAATACAGATCGGCCACAGCATGTGATCATGATATGCTGCGCAGCAATCGGTGCCATGGGCAAGGGCACGCAGGCACGCCTTGTGTACCGCTCCTGGGATGTAGGGTGTGATCGCCATGATCCATGCCACCGACGACCTGCGCATCGCCACCATCAAGCCCCTGATCCCGCCGGCCATCCTGATGGAGGAGATCCCCCTGGAGGATGCCGCCAGCGCCACCGTGGCCAGCGCCCGCCAAGCCATCGCCGCCATCCTGGCCGACGAGGATGACCGTCTGGTGGTCATCACCGGCCCCTGCTCGATCCACAATGTCGAGGCCGCCCAGCGCTATGCCGCCCTGCTGGCTGAGGCCGCCGGACGCCTGGCTGACGACCTGCTCCTGGTGATGCGGGTCTATTTCGAGAAGCCCCGGACCACGGTCGGCTGGAAGGGCCTCATCAACGATCCCCATCTCGATGGCAGCTTCGCCATCAATCACGGCCTGCGCCTGGCCCGGGGCCTGCTGCGCGATCTCAACCGCGACGGCATCCCGGCCGGCTGCGAGTTCCTGGACACCATCACCCCCCAGTTCATCGCCGATCTGGTCAGCTGGGGGGCCATCGGCGCCCGCACCACGGAAAGCCAGGTCCACCGTGAACTGGCCTCCGGCCTGTCGATGAGCGTCGGCTTCAAGAATGGCACCGGCGGCGACCTCCAGGTCTGCGTCGATGCCATGCTGGCCGCCCGCCAGCCGCATCATTTCCTGTCGGTGACCAAGCAGGGCCTATCGGCCATCGTCGCCACCAAGGGCAACGACTCGACCCATCCCATCCTACGGGGTGGCAATGACGGCCCCAATTTCTCGGCCAGCCATGTCAGCCAGGCGGTCGACGTCCTGCGCCGTCATGCCCTGCCGACGACCATCATGATCGACTGCAGCCATGCCAACAGTGGCAAGGACCCCCAGCGCCAGATCGCCGTGGCCGAGGACATCGCCGGCCAGATCGCCCAGGGCCAACGGGCCATCGCCGGCGTCATGCTGGAGAGCCATCTCAAGGGCGGCCGTCAAGACACATCGCAGGCCCTGACCTGCCCCGACACCAGCGTCACCGACGCCTGCCTGGGCTGGGACCAGACCCTGCCGGTGCTGGAGACCCTGGCCCAGGCGGTACGCCAGCGCCGGCGGGGTTGAGCAAACGACGCAATGTTCATCTCTCGCCCAAGCGCAGAGATCGCACCGACGAATTGTTCTCAGCTATAAGACGGCTGAATGTCGTTGATCTGAATGCACGGTCATATCTCGTAACAGATGGCCAATCCCCAATGTCCCGAAGCGACTGCAGTAGCACCAAGCACCTGTGAACACCCGCCCATCATGACCAGACGACGACGTTTTCCGGCCGGTGACATCCGCCATGAGGCCCGCATCGTGCGTGATATCGGCCCCCTGCGGCGCGATATCTCGGTATGTGTTGGCCCCCAGGCCGGGGTCGGGATGCGCTTGGACAGCTACCTCACCGCCGCCTTGATGACCTATAGCCGCAGTCTGGTCAGCGGCTGGATCAGCCGGGGCTATGTGACCTGTGACGGTACCCTGGCCCGGCCAGGGCAACGGGTTCGGGCCGGAGCGCAGATCCGGCTGGTGATCCCCCATCCGCCGGTCCCCGAGGACCATCAACGCAGTCCGGCTGTGGTCGACATCCTGTATCGCGATGAGTCGGTCATCGCCTGCGCCAAGCCGGTCGGCCAGCTGTCCCATCCGGCCGGGAAAGTCCTGACCGGCACCGTCCTCAACCAGTTGCAGGAACTCGACCCGGAGGTCCGCCTGGTCAACCGCATCGACCGTGACACCTCGGGCATCATCCTGGCCTGCACCAGCGCCGAAGATCACGCCCGCCTCTGTCGGGCCATGCGCGCCGGTCGCTTCGACAAGCGTTATCTGGCCCTCTGCCATGGCTGTCCGCAGCCCCCTCAGGGCTGCTGGGAGCAGGCCATCGCCGACCCTGTCGATGATCGCACCATCGCCCGGCGCTGTGCCCCTGAAGGCCAGCCCAGCCGCACCCGCTACCAGGTCATCGAGGATGACGGCCACGGCCGCTATGCCCTGCTGGAACTGATCCTGGACACCGGTCGCCAGCATCAGATCCGGGTCCATGCCGCCCATAACGGCCATCCTCTGATCGGCGACTGGGTCTACGGCCAAGCCTGCGTCGAACTGGAAGGGCAGGCCCTGCATGCCGCCCGTCTGGTCTTCCCCCATCCCCGCAACGGCTCAACAATCACCGTCCAAGCCCCCCTGACCGGCGTCCTGGCTGCATTCTGGCAAGAGCTCAAGACCGGTGGCCAGCCAACCCCCCGGCCCCTGCGGGCCAGCGAACGCCGCCGCCTAGGCCTGGTGGACGATCCGACCACCTCAGCCCTGCCCCACGGCTACCGCCCTCCGACCTGGCTGGACGACGACAGTCTACGAGCCTTGCGCCAGGAGACCGGGGAATGAGGCGTCAATCGCAGTACCCCCTCGTCGTTTGTACCGGGAATCCGGAAGGCGCTTCAGGATGTCGTGTGGCCCACATAAAGATTCTGTTCGACGAGCATTGTGCCTGAAAGAACCTCTCGCAAAGATCGCCAAGAACCCAAAGCCCTGCGGACGACGGAAAAGAAACCAAGAAGGCAGCCTCCTGGCTTTCCTGCCCTCTAACAGCGCACCGTCGGGTCGATCATTTCTCTCAGTAGAGTAGGGATGGCGCGGTCCACACCGTCGCCATCCCCCTCCTCAAACCGGACATGCAGATTTCCCGCATCCGGCTTTCCCGACGGATTCATGGGTTGGCTTTCACAGGC
>SLQH01000319.1 GCA_007131555.1 Planctomycetota bacterium
GCCGCATTATTACCCGGAGTACCGGGCCTTGGCCCGTGTACATTGGCGGGCGGAGATTCTTGAGACGGACATAGGCTAGGGCGGCGGCGCCATCGCTGCAATGCGCTTGCGTTCATCATCGCCGTAAATGATTACGAGTCGCGGGATCTACAGGCCGTATTCCGGTCATCATGGCGACGTCCTGGCTGGTATGCGACGAAAGCATGGCAGCCGCGCGTCGGCACGCGGGCCAAGGCCCGGTGCTCCGTGGTGGCTTTGTGATAGGCAATGGTTACGGGCGAGTCCGAGGCTTGGCCCATCATTCACGGGAATCCGGCTGAGGTGATCGTTGTCAGACACAAAGATTCCGCATCTGTCACAAGGCCGTGGCCATAGCCGCATTATTACACGGAGTACCGGGCCTTGGCCCGTGTACATTAGCGGGCGGTGATGTTTGAGGCGAACATAGGCCAGGGCGGCGGCATCATGTTGCACTCCGCTTGCGTTCATCATTGCCGTGAAGTATCGCGAGTCGCAGGATCTACAGACCGTATGACAGTCATCATGGCGCTCCCGTGCCACCCACGCCCGGCCGGCTGGCGGATTGACCCTTGGCCCGGCGATCAGCACCACCATGATGGCGCCCATGCCTGGGATTCTGCGTGGTATCGTGGCCGGTCTGCTGCTGGCCGTGCCGGTCCTGATCAGTGGCTGCGGTTCACGGGGCGGCGATGTCGAACCGGGGGCCTGGCGCCTGGGCTCGCCCTCCATGGCTGAGCCCGTTGGCAGCGGTCGCAGCCACCAGGACCGCGCCCGCTATATCCAGCATCTCCCCTGACCCGACCTCGCGGAGACCCTCCTGACATGTGTGGCATCGCCGGATACATCGGCCCTCGTCAGGCCGAATCCCTGTTGTTGGTCGGGCTCGAACGTCTCAAGTACCGCGGCTATGATTCCGCCGGCATGGCCATCCATGACGGCGACGAGCTGCATGTCCGCAAGGCCAGCGGTCGCCTGCGCCAGTTGGAGGAACTGGTCGGCCTGCGCCCCCTGTTGGGCTGCTGCGGCATCGCCCATACCCGCTGGGCCACCCATGGCCCGCCAACAGAGGTCAACGCCCATCCCCACTGCGCCGCCAACGACAGCTTGGCGGTGGTCCACAACGGGATCATCGAGAATCACGAGTCCCTGCGGCGGGAACTGGAGCAGCGTGGAGCCATCTTCAACTCCCAGACCGACACCGAGGTCATCGCCCATCTCCTGGCCGAACGCCTGAAGATCGACGTTGATCCGCTGCTGGCCCTGCGCCACACCACCGCCCGCCTGGAAGGCAGCTACGCCTTCGCCGCCCTGGCCGCCGACCGCCCCGGCCGCATCCTGGTGGCCCGTCACGGCTCGCCCCTGATGATCGGGCGCGGCGAGGACGAGCACCTGATCGCCTCCGATGTGCCGGCCCTGCTGCCCCACGCCCACGAGATCTGCCAGCTTGAGGACGGCTGGCTGGGCGAGGTGAGCGCCACGACCATGACCCTGATCGATACCGATGGCCAGTCCATCGAGCCGGACTTCAAGCCGGTCGAGATGCGCCTTGATGCGGTCAGCATGAACGGCTTCAGCAGCTTCATGGCCAAGGAGATCGCCGAACAGCCGGAAGTCCTGCAGCGCCTCATCGACGACCGCTGGGCCGGCACCGGTCTGCGGATCCCTGACCTGGGCACCGACCCGGCCCTGATCAACCATGTGGTGTTCCTGGCCTGCGGCACCAGTTGGCACGCCGCCCTTTTGGGCAAACGCTTCCTGGAGCAGTTGGCCCGGATCCACGTCGAGGTCGACATCAGTTCGGAATACCGCTATCGCAATCCGGTGGCTTCCGGGGGCACCCTGGTGGTCGCCATCAGCCAGTCGGGCGAGACCGCCGATACCCTGGCCAGCGTCCGCCTGGCCAGGTCCAAGTTCATGCCGGTGGTCAGCCTGGTCAATGTGGTCGACTCGACCATGGCCCGCGAATCGGATGCCATCATGCCCCTGCTGGCCGCCGCCGCCCGTCTGCCCGAACAGGTGGCCGCAACCCTGGCCGGCTGCATCGACCCGGTCAACGAGGCGGCTGAGCTTTTCGCGCCAGCCCCGGCCACCATCTTCCTCGGTCGGGGTGGTGAATACCCCACGGCCCTGGAAGGAGCGCTCAAGCTCAAGGAGATCGCCTACGTCCACGCCACCGGCTACGCTGCCGGCGAGTTCAAGCATGGCCCCATCGCCCTGGTCACCGACCTGTTGCCGGTGATCTGCCTGTGCCCTCGCGACCGGATGTTCGCCAAGATGCTGGCCAATGTCGAGGAGACCCGGGCGCGAGCCGGGCGGATCGTCGCCGTGGGGCCGGGTGATGATCGCAGCCTGCTTGATCTGGCCGACATCGTGTTCCCCGTCGACCACGCCGATGATGAACTCCTCCAGCCCCTGTTGAGCATCCTGCCCCTGCAGCGCTACGCCCTGGACGTGGCCACCCGGCGCGGCTGCGATGTCGACCAACCGCGCAACCTCGCCAAGTCGGTGACCGTGGAATAGACCAGTCGTACCTGCCCAAAGCCAAGGCCCGGACAGTCACGGCGGCACTCGTCAGCGCAGCCGATAGGCCTCCATCTTGTTGCTCAGATCGGTACGGAAAAAGATCGTACCGTTGGCAAAAGCCGGGATGATGAGACAATAGTAGGGCTGGGCCAGATCGGCTTGGTAGAAGCGCTTGGTGCCCGCCATCTTTTCTGGATCGGCATTCATGACATACAAGCCGTCGAGGCCGTCTTCTCCATAGCCACGAGCACGAAGAAACAGCCAGCCACCATAATAGACGACGAAGGGATTGCCACCAGCAGGACGGATATCGCCAACCGGCACCTCTGCAAGCACTGTGCCGGTTTGTGGGTCAAAGGCCCGCAACTGTTCGTTGACCGTCATATAGCCGATATCATTGACGATCAGGGCGTTGCTACGAAACTCCCGAATGCGTCCCCATGACCATAGCTCATGCAGCCCCTCAAGGTCAATGCGATACCCTTTGAGATAACGCCCATCAACCCCCTGTTGACGAGCCGCCATCACGACATATTGATCGCTGACCCCAAGGTTGAATGCGCAGGTGGGGCTATCATGGCCGACATCGCTCTGCCATATCTGCCGTCCCGACGCAAGATCCAGAAGCGTCAGGCGCAATCGACTGACGGCCAGGACATAATTCTTTCCGGCGATGTTGACGATCTTGGGATTTGATCCGGTATCACCGACTTCTGGAGCCTCCCATCGCGGCTCTCCTGTCTTCACATCAAGAGCCACGTAACTATTGAATGTATCATAATGATTGGTGGTGCCAGACTGCAGCTGTACCCGATGCCAGCGCTGATCATTGACAATGACCAGACCGTCTGCTGCCACCAGACCAGTCAACATGCCACGGTTGAAGCGGGCGGCGAAATGATTGCCCTCAAGAGCCTCTTTACGATAAGCTCGGTGCTGCTCGTATCGCGGCACAAGATTATAGGTCCAGCGAATCTCTCCGCTTGCGGCATCCAGTCCAAATACCTGGGCAGAACTGGCGTAAGACATGATCATGCCGTCATGATAGGCAGGAGTGAGGCCACCACCTCCCTTGCCAAAGAAGCCAAAGTTGAGCCCCTCATCGGTGAGGTCGGTGCGCCAGACAGTCTTGCCGGTCTCCATGTCAATGGCGGTGATCCTATCGGTTGCGGATACCAGCCATCGCTCATGTCCGCGCACGATATTGCCAGTCATCTCGGGTTGCTGGGCCCGCAGTTCCTCCTGACTCATACCAAGGCCGCGAGCTCGCGGCCCATCATAGACCGTCCCTGATGGCCGATAATGATACTGAAAGACCATCCCGGCAGCGGCAACAGGACTGCCATAACCGCCGGTAAGAGGGCGCTCCATATTCGCCAGACCATCACGGTCGCGTCCGTCATCGCCGCCCCCTCTTCTCCCTGGAGGCAGGTCATCCTCACTGATCCACAGGCGGGACGCCTGGGTGATCTGGGGATCCTGCAAGGTCGGCTCACCCGGTACTGTGCCGCCCTTGCTGTCGCGACGCCACATGGGCCACGAATCCTCGGCGACAAGTCCTATAACTGATGAAACCAACAATACACCGACCGCCAGAACCGGACTGCGATACACGCTTCCGGCCATATGTCTGCTGTCTGACATCAGTCACCTCCTTGTGATATTCTGGCCCCATGTGGCGCAATGCTGCATGCCATCACCGACGTATGAGAAAAAACCAACGCTACCGGCCACCAAGAACTGAGGATTCAAGGCTGATGGATGGCGGTTGTGGCCCCCATCCACTCTTCTCCAGGGGCCGGCCATCCCGAAGCTCGCGCCAGGCGGTACACTGTGACACCCTCAGGGAAATGATTGCTACCAGTCACCTCAGGAGCATCACCGAGGAACAGTATGCCCTTGAGCTGGTCGCAACCAGCGAAAAGATTGCTGCCCTGAATACGGACAAGACCTGCCGGAATGACAATGTGCGTCAGGCTCTTGCAGTCCTCAAAAGCTGCTTGATGAATTTGGGTCAGGCTCCGGGGCAGGACGATCTCCTCAAGACTGGTACAACCACGGAAGGAATACTGCGGTATGATGGCGACGGCATCTGGAATGACGATCCGTTTGAGACTGGTACAGTTCATGAAGTGCCGGCCCTGGCGCACCAGTGACTCAAGATTCTTCGGCAGCACCAGCTCGGTCAGCTGTTCACAATCCCGGAAAGCCTGTTTTCCGATCCAAGTCACGCTGTCTGGAATGCTGATCGACTCAATCTTGTCATTGAAGCGAAATGCTTCATCGCGAATCCGTTCAACCCCATCCGGGATGACATATTCCCCACCGCGGCCTTGGGGAAAATGACGCAACTCGGTCATGTCCCTGGTGAACCACACCCCATCAATGCTGCGAAACTCAGGATTGTCCTCATGAACATGGAAGTTCATGAGCGCTGGACAGCGACTGAAAGCCGGCCGAGTGATATTGGTGAGGCTAGCCGGAATATATACGTCTGTCAGGCGTCGATTGTCGCGGAATGCTTCGCGGCCCACTGAGGTGATGCCCTCCGAAAAACGCACGGTGGTCAACATGCGATCATGGTTGCGCGGACTTTCCATGAACGCTCGATGGCCGACCCTGACCGGCTTGCCATTGATCTGCGCCGGAATCGTCACGTCACCGCCAGGACCCCTGTAACCGGTAATGGTGACGGTGCCGTCATCATTGACCTCGTATCGAAAACCATCCGCCTCTTGGCCAGCCAGGGGCAGACAGAGAACGGCAAGTGCCAACATGCGGGCTGCCTGGCGCAGGGCGGAGGCATACATCGTGGTGGCGGTGTTCATGATAGTGACCTTTCCTGCTCGGTAAGATACGGACCGGCTGATGAGACGACCAGCATCTCCCCTGACGATTTACGGCTGAAGAGTGGCCCGGATATCTCCGTGCATGTCGGCCGATATGCCCCACTCAATGGACCATGAACCATTGACGCCATGAATACCCTGGTCGTTGGCTTCACCAAATGTCGCCTCCAGAGTCAAACGGCCCAACAAGGAACCACCATTGATCCAGTCCGTATTGTTCAGC
>SLQH01000364.1 GCA_007131555.1 Planctomycetota bacterium
CCCTGGCCTATGTCCGTCTCAAGAATCTCAGCCCGCCAATGTACACGGGCCAAGGCCCGGTACTCCGGGTAATAATGCGGCGATCCTGGAGGTCTGTAGGGGATCGATAGGCACATCGCCTGGCTGGGCCATTCCGGTCGCTATTCCTTACAGACTCCTAGGAGTCTGTAAAGGCCAAGCCAGGCGACGTGTCAGTCTATTCCTGACAGGCTCCTAGGCTTTCCGGCACCGTCGATCAGCGCTTGCACGATCCCATGTCGTCCATGACAATCAACCACACGTGGCCGACCGTCACACAAGCGGTGGAACATCCTGTATCGGCCATCGGTACCGGATGGCGTCCATCACATGGCCTTGCCGCCGTTGATCCTGACGTTGCCCCACGTGCCCAGAAGCGTTAGTCTCATCTAGCGAAAGGATGCTACATGGTCACTCTGGAAGAACTCCTGCGCATGATGGTCGAGCGCGGCGGCAGCGATCTGCACATCGCCGCCGGCTCCCCCCCCCGAGTGCGCATCGATGGCCGCCTGGCCGAGATCGGCCAACTGGAGATGCTGATGCCAGAGCACACCCAGAAACTGGTGTACTCGGTCCTCGACTCAAACCAGATCGCCCGCTTCGAACAGGAACACGAACTCGACATGAGCTTCGGGGTCTCCGGGGTGGGCCGCTTCCGGGTCAATGTGTTCTACCAACGCGGCGCCATCGGTGCCGTGCTGCGGACCATCCCCTACGAGGTCAAGACCTTCGAACAGCTGGGCTTGGACCGCAAGGTCTGCGAACGTATCTGCAACCTGCGCAAGGGTTTGGTGCTGGTGACCGGCGCAACCGGTTCCGGCAAGTCAACCTCTTTGGCCTCGATGATCGACTTCTGCAACCAGACCCGCCAGGATCACATCATCACCATTGAAGATCCGATCGAGTTCGTCCATCGCAACAAGTCTTCACTGGTCAACCAACGCGAGGTTGGCACCGACACCGATGGCTTCAGTCAGGCCCTGAGGCGGGTCCTGCGTCAGGACCCGGACATCGTCCTGATCGGTGAGATGCGCGACCAGGAGACCATTGAGGCCGGGCTGACCCTGGCCGAGACCGGCCACCTGACCTTCGCCACCCTGCATACCTCGGACTGCGTCCAGACCATCAACCGTATCGTCGACGTGTTCCCCTCGCACCAGCAGTCGCAGATCCGCACCCAGCTGTCCTTCGTCCTGGAATGCGTCATGTGTCAGCAGCTCATTCCCATGCAGAATGGCCGCGGTCGGGCCATGTGCCAGGAGGTGATGACCCCCACCTCGGCCATCCGCTCGCTGATCCGTGAGGACAAGTGCCATCAGATCCTGTCTCATATCCAGACCGGGGCCAAGTACGGCATGCGGACCATGAACCAGAACCTCTTCGAACTCTACAAGTCGAGCCTCATCTCCTGGGATGACGCCCTGCACTACACCCAGGATCCTGAAGACCTCAAGCGCACCTTCCAACGCGAGGCCTCATGACATGGTCAACCTCAGCCGCCTGACCCGCAAGAAGCTGGGCGAGATCCTGCTTGAGAAAGGTCTGCTCACCGAATCCCAGATCCAGGACGCCTTGCGCCTACAGCACCAGCAGGGAGTCTTGTTCGGCGAGGCCCTGGTCGAACAGGGCCTGATCACCGAGGAGAAGATCCTCGCCACCCTGGTTGAGCAATTCGGCTTACCGTACATCGAGCCCAGCAAATATCAGATATCCAACGAACTGCTGGAGATCTTCGATCCAGCCATGATGCGCCGCTTTCAATTCGTGCCCCTGGATTCGATCGGATCGGTTCTGGTGGTGGCCATCGCCGGCCTGCTCTCGGAACAACTGCTCTCGGAGATGGAGGATCAGACCGGCTGTACGGTTCAGGTCTTCCTGACCACCATGACCGAAATCAACACGATCCTGTCCAACGCCAATCTGTAACGGAGTCCGTTGATGGCGAACATTGCCGGTTTCAATCGCAAGCTGACATCCCTGCTGCGACGTCACGAGCTGATCTCGGCCGAGGAGCTCGTCAGGCTGTCCGATCAGGCCACTGCCGACCACAAACCCCTGTCGAGCCTGATCGTTGAAGAAGACTACCTTGATGAACTGACCATTCTCGGCCTGATCAGTGAAGACTGCGGCATGCCGACCATCGATCTCGACAAACTCACCATCGACACCGAGCAACTCAAAGAACGCAACGGGGGCCAAGAAAGCATTTCTGAGAGCGCGGCCAAGCGTTTCCTGGTCATGCCACTGGCCATCTGCGGCGAATTCCTGACCCTGGCCGTCAGCGACCCCTACGACGTCATCGCCCTGGATGACATCAAGTTGCAGATCGGCAAGAAGGTCCTGCCGGTGGTCTCCAGTGAACGGGCCATCCGCAAGGCCATTGAGGTCAGTTTCAACGCCCAACAACGTCAACTCGACAGCTTCATCGATTCAATCCACGATGACGCCGACCTCACCCACAAGGAGACCAGCGACAACAATGAAGAAGAGCAGGATGACGATCTGCTCAACGCCAGTGGCAAGGACTCGCCGGCGGTCAAACTGGTCAACATGATCATCGCCCAGGCCATCCAGCAGGGTGCTTCTGATATCCACATTGAACCCTTTGAGCGCCGCACCCGGATCCGCCTGCGGGTTGATGGCGTGCTGCACGAGGTCATGGACGCCCCCAAGAAACTGGAGGCCGGTATCGTCTCGCGCATCAAGATCATGACCGACACCATGAACATCGCCGAAAAAGGCAAGCCCCAGGACGGCCGTTTCCAGATGCGCTATGCCGGCCGTTCAATCGACTTCCGTGTCAACTCCCTGCCCACCGTCCATGGCGAAAAGGTGGTCATGCGTCTGCTGGACAAGGGTAACCTGGCCGGCAGCCTGGAATCGCTCAACTTCGAACCGCACAACCTCAACATCGTCCACCGGGCCATCAAGGCGCCCTTCGGCATGCTTCTGGTCACCGGACCGACCGGTTCCGGCAAATCCACCACCCTGTACTCCTGCCTGCAGTCGGTGATGACCGTCGAGGACAATGTATCGACGGTGGAGGAACCGGTTGAATACGAAATCGAGGGTCTCAACCAGGTTCACGTCAACCCCAAACGCGGCCTGACCTTCGCCTCGGCCCTACGGGCCCTCCTGCGCCAGGACCCCGACACCATCATGATCGGTGAAATCCGTGACTCCGAGACCGTGGAGATCGCGGTCAAGGCGGCCCTGACCGGCCACTTGGTGCTCTCGACCCTGCATACCAACGACGCCCCCTCGACCATCAACCGTCTGATCGACATGGGGGTCGAACCCTTCCTGGTCGCCAACACCGTTCTGGCGGTTCTGGCCCAGCGCCTCGGTCGGCGCCTGTGCAAGGCTTGCAAGCGCCAGATCGAACCGGACAAGCTGCCATCACGCGACCTGCTGCTGGAGACCGGCTTCACCGCCGAGGAGATCGACGCCGGCCTACAGGTATTCGAACCGGTCGGCTGCAGCCTGTGCGCCGGTGGCTACAAGGGCCGTTTCGCCATGGTCGAGGCCCTGGAGATGAGCAATGCCCTGCGCAGCGGCATCGTCAAGGGCATCAGCACCATCGAACTGCGCGAACTGGCAGTGCAAAACGGCATGATCACCCTGCGCCGGGCCGGCCTGCTCCAGGCCATGCGCGGCGTCACCTCGATCGAAGAGGTCGAGCGGGTGACCATGGGCGATGAGTCGTAAACGGCCTTGAGACCGCTTCAGGATATTTCTCACGGCCGCTTAATTGAATAATGTCTGTCCCTATGATTCCCCTCTATGATTCCCCTGCATCGGTGTCCGGAATCCCATCATGCCGAAACCTCCCAGGTGACCCTGAGACGGGCCAGGGCGGCCTCTAGCGAGTCATTACGGTCTAGGCAGTTCCTGAGCCACCGTATATACCAATGGAATTGCACTAAGAACCCTCGTTTTTCATAGGGAAATCCGCAAAAAAGGCTTGACTTCGATTTCAAAATTTTAACGCGCCCGAAGGGCGCGTTGAGGCATGTGCAACCTCAACGACCACGCCCTTCTTGAGATCCTCAACGCCTTTCTAGAGCCCCTGGGAGACAAGTTTGAACGATTACGACCGGATATAAAATGGACGCCGCGCGTGACGGCTATAGCACTCCTCGTCCTGGTCCTGGAAAACAGTGCTGCTGGCTACGAGGCGCTGTTGTCAACCATACGGATGACCCGCAATGACCTGCTGAACGCCGATTCAGACCCGTCAACCTTTTGTCGGGCACGCAAAAAGCTGACGCCAGCCCTGTTGGCGCGCTGCTGGAACGCCATGCGAACCTGTATCACCGCATTGTATGAGGATATACACCCTGCTGTGGGCGGCTATCGCCTAGTAGCCATTGACGGAGTATGGATCAACGGCCCGCGTGCTCGCGCATTGTTCCGCCAACTGAGAAAGCCTCAGAAAGGCCGTCCACCGAAGGATTTCGCAGGACAACCGCAGATTCTGGCAGTGTGCCTTGTGGACGTCATGACGAGAACGCCTATAGCCTGGGAATACGTTGTTCCTGGGTGCGGTGAACGATCTGCAGCACAGGGCCTTGTCAAACATCTGGACGATACCACGCTTCTGCTGGCCGATCGGGGCTTCCCGTCACGCGTTCTGTTGGATGAAATGCTCAAGACAGGGACGAAGATGATTGTGCGCATGTGTTCAGGCGCAAGCGCCTTTGAGGAAGTGCGAGCGTTTCATTCTTGTAGCACACATGACAGCCAAGTGCGATTTTCTGTCGGCAAGGGAAAACGATCTCGAGCTGTGATGTGTCGCTTGGTGCGGGGTTATCCGGTTGCTGGCACACGTCCGAAGAGCGCAAAGCCTGAAGAATGGGTGCTTCTGACAAATCTGCCGCGTCATGCGTGGCACTGGCGTCAATTTCACCGCCATCAGGGACTCTTGGGCGGGCAGATGCGGGCATCGGCCCGGAGGACCCTGCCACTGGTGCGCCGGGAGATGCCGTCACACTCTCGCCAGGATGCCCCTATGCAGCGCCTGAAAGCCCATGTCGCCTTTGCCCTCGAGCGCTTTCTCATCGGCGGCACCCAGTACCGCTTGCTCTTTTTGCTCATGGTCGTCGGTGTGGTCAGCGTCGTGGCCGGCAGCATCCTCTTCTGGTCCCTGGCCGAGGAGGAATCGTGGTCAGCGTCGGTGTGGTGGGCCTTCCTGCGCCTGAGCGACCCCGGCTACCTGGGCGAGGATGAGGGCACGCTGCGGCGGAGCTTGTCGACCCTGCTGACCGTGGCCGGCTATGTCCTCTTTCTCGGCGGCTTGGTGGCGGTCATGACCCAGTGGCTCAACCAGACCATACGCCACCTTGAGCGCGGTCTCACCCCATTGGCGCTCAGTGGACACATTGTCGTCTTGGGGTGGACCGCTGCTACCGCCGAGCTGGTGGCCGAACTATGTGCACCGACCCTTCGCCTGCGCCGCACCCGCCGTCGCCGTTGAACATAGCCGGCATTCGCCGGCGATAGGGCGCGGTGTGGGCGCAAATGCATCTGCACCGCATCTCCGCGTTCAGATCTGGCCTGCTGTTCGGCAGTCGTAGCCTTTCCCTGATACA
>SLQH01000446.1 GCA_007131555.1 Planctomycetota bacterium
GAGATGCGCGGCCTCCTGCAACGCTTCCGCCTCAAGCACACCACCCAGGGCCAGCCGCACAACAGCCCGGCAGCCCTGCCAGCCCCATCAACCACAGCCACCCAGCAAAGGGTCTTCATCCGCTGGAGTCCAGCCTACAGCGTGGGCGTTGACCGCTATGATGCCCAGCACCAGCGCCTGGTGGACATCATCAATCGTCTGCACGAGGCCATGTCCCACGGCAAGGCCAGCCATGCCGTGCCGGCGCTCCTTGAGGAACTGCTGGACTATACCAAGACCCATTTCTCTGATGAAGAAAAGGAGATGCGGCGCACCGGCTATCCGGAATACGAACAGCAATGCCAGGCCCATCAACAGTTCATTGCCCAGATTGAACGCCTCTCCGGCCGCCAGGGCAACACCACCATGGTCGGCCAGAAACTGATGACCTTCCTGCGCGACTGGCTGATCAACCACATCCAGAAGGTCGACAACCGTTACACTGACCATTTCCGTGAGCGTGGCCTGCGGTGACCCTCCCCACCTCTTTCACCATCAGCGATGACGAGTTCACGGCCCTGCGTGAGCTGATCCATCAGCGCTTCGGCATCCATCTGGGGGACGGCAAGAAGGCCCTGGTCATCGGCCGCCTGCAGAAGATCCTGCGCCAGGGCGGCTTCAGCGGTTTTTCCGACTACTATCGTTTCGTGGTCGAGGAGACCTCGGGACAGGGCTTGTCTGATCTGGTCAATGCCATCTCGACCAATCATACCTATTTCTTCCGTGAGGCCGATCACTTCACCATCTTCAGCCAGGAGGTGCTGCCACGGTGCCTGGAGCGGCATGCCCAGGACCGCGACCTGCGCATCTGGTGCGCCGGGTGCTCCAGCGGCGAGGAGGCCTACGTCCTGGCGATGCTGATCCTGGAGGGGCTGGGCCGGGACCATGCCCGGTGGAACGCCGGCCTGCTGGCCACCGACATCTCGCAGAAGGCTCTGGCGGTGGCTGAAGCCGGCATCTATCCTGATGAACGGGTCCAGCAGATCCCCGCCCCCCTGCGCACCCGCTACTGGCAGCGCCTGGATGACGAGCGCTGGCAGGCCAGCGAGGCCCTGCGCCGCGAGATCACCTTCCGCCGCTTCAACCTGATGAACGACCGCTTCCCCTTCCGCAAGCCCTTCGATGTCATCTTCTGCCGCAACGTCATGATCTACTTCGACCAGGACACCCGCCAGCGCCTGGTCCAGCGTTTCCACGACCACACCACCAGCGGCGGCCACCTGTTCATCGGCCACAGCGAAAGCCTGGGCCGCGACCGCTGCCCCTACCGCTACCTGCGCCCAGCGATGTATATCAAGGACTGACGATGCCCAGGCTTTTCAACGACGAAAGGCGCGAACATGTCATCTGATCAGATCCTCTGCAAAGAGGAATGCTATCGCATCATCGGCGCCTGCTTCGAAGTATACAACGACAAGGAGAACGGCTTTCTTGAAGCCGTCTATCAGGAGTGTCTGGCGATCGAACTCCGCGACCGGCAGATCCCCTTCATTGAAAAACCAGCCATCCAACCACAATACAAAGGCAGGGTACTGAAGCAGGAATATGAACCTGATTTCCTATGTTGTGGAGAGATCATCATCGAGATCAAAGCCGCCAAGGCACTGGCCGATGAACATCGCGCCCAGATCATCAACTACCTCAAATCATCCAACAAACAACTCGGCCTCTTGATCAACTTCGGACACCGTTCCAAACTCGAACACGAACGATTTATCAACCAGTCTTGTTTAACCACGAATCACACAAACCTCACGAATGAGAGTTGACCATTGCTGCCATTTGCCTTCAATTGCCAGAACATTCACCACGAATGTCCGTTTCGCATTCTCCCTCTTTCCCCTATTCGCGAGATTTGCGCGATTCGTAGTTTAAAAAAATCTGTTTTCATTCGTCGTCCACACGCAAGGAGCCCCCATGCCCCGTCCGGTCCGTGTCCTGATCGTCGATGATTCGGCATTGATCCGTCAGATCCTGGCTGCCGGTCTGGGGGCTGATCCGGAGATCGAGGTGGTAGGCACCGCCGGGGATCCCTATCAGGCCCGGGACCGGCTCCAGGAGCTGGAGGTCGATGTCCTGACCCTGGATGTCGAGATGCCGCGCATGGACGGGGTGGCCTTCCTCAAACGCCTGATGCCGCAGTATCCCCTGCCGGTGGTGATGGTCAGCGCCCTGACCGAACGCGGCAAGTCGATCACCCTTGACGCCCTGGAGGCCGGGGCGGTGGACTTCGTCACCAAGCCCAAGGCCGATGTCGCGCGCGGCCTGCAGGCCATGATGCAGGAACTGCGCGGCAAGGTGAAGGCGGCGGCCGGGGCCAAGGTCACTGCCCCGCGCCACACCGCAGCCGCGCCCGTGCAGGCACCGTTGAGCGCCGGGGCCCTGGCTGAATCGACCGACAAGGTGGTGGCCATCGGCGCCTCGACCGGCGGCACTGAGGCCATCCGCACGGTCATCACCCGTTTCCCCCTGGGCATGCCGGGCGTGGTAATCGTCCAGCACATGCCGGCTGGCTTCACCCGCATGTTCTCCGAACGTATGGACTCCCTGTGTGCGATCGAGGTCAAGGAGGCCGAGGACGGCGACCGCATCCGCCCCGGTCGGGCTTTGATCGCTCCGGGTGGTCAGCACCTCCAGGTCAAGCGTTCGGGCGGCATCTATGTGGCCCGGGTGGCCCCCGGCGAACTGACCTGCGGCCACTGCCCCTCGGTGGAGGTCCTGATGCAGTCGGTGGCCAAGGCGGTGGGCAGCAATGCCATCGGGGTGATGCTCACCGGCATGGGCCGCGACGGGGCCACCGGCATGAAGGCCATGCGCGAGGCCGGGGCGCGGTGCTTTGCCCAGGATGAGGCCAGCAGCGTGGTCTTCGGCATGCCCAAGGAGGCCCATGCCTGTGGCGGGGCGGAACAGCTGGTACCCCTGGAGCAGATGGCCGACACCGTGCTCGCCGCCCTGCGCCAGAGCGGTACCGCCATCTACCGGCGCAAGGATTCCTGAGCCATGGCCCTGCTGATGGTCGGTATCGGCGGTCTGGAGGCGAGCTGCGACCGCAGCGCCGTCCTCAAGACCATGGCCCTGGGCTCGTGCATCGCGGTGATGATCCTCGATCCGGGAGCCCGCTGCGTGGCCATGGTCCACATCGCCCTGCCCGATTCCACGATCGCCCCCGACAAGGCCCGGACCCTGCCCGGCTATTTCGCCGATACCGGCATCCCGGCCCTGCTGACGGCCATGCTCGCGGCCGGAGCCAAGGCCGACCGCAGCCGCTACATCGTCAAGCTGGTCGGCGGAGCCAATGTGTCGGATCCCAACAACACCTTCAATATCGGCAAACGCAACGCCCTGGCGATCAAGAAGATCCTGTGGACCCTTGGCCTGGTGCCCAAGGCCGAAGATATCGGTGGACGTATCAGCCGCACCGTCAGCCTGGAGGCCAGCACCGGAAAGGTGCGGGTCACCAGTCCGGGCCGCCCGGAATGGGAGGTATAGCCGCATGACCGAGGCCCGCATCCCTGAAGAGATCATGGCCGCCATCGCCGCCGTGCGACCCCTGTCCGCCAGTGCCAACCGCCTGATGGAGACGGTCAACCGGCCCGGTCACGCTGCCAGCGATGTGATCGACATCGTCAGCGCCGACACCGGCCTGACGGCGGCCGTCCTGCGCACCGTCAACAGCGCCGTCTACGGCCTGCGCGACCGGATCGAGACCGTCAATCGGGCCGTCTCCTATCTCGGCGACCGCAGCGTGGTCAGCCTGGCCATCCGCATCTGCGCCGGTGACCTGTATCAGCAGCCCCTGGCCGGCTATCACGGCGAACCCGGCGACCTGTGGCAGCACTGCCTGCATACCGCCATCGCCGCTCGGGCCGTGGCCCAGCATGCCCGCAGCCCACTGGATCCTGATCTGGCCTACACCGCCGGGCTGCTGCATGACATCGGCAAGGCGGTGCTCAACGCTTGGCTGGTGACCCGCTCCGGCGACCTGGTACCGCCCATCGATGAGCGCGACCCGGACTTCCTTGACCGCGAACGGAGCGTGGCCGGCACCGACCACCCGACCATCGGCGCGGTGTTGGCCCATCGTTGGGGCCTGGGGCGCAACCTCTGCTATGCCATCGCCTTCCATCATCATCCGACGATGGCCCCGCAGGCCCAGCAGGGCCTGACCTATGCCGTGCATCTGGGCGACTTCCTGGCCATGATGGGCGGCCATGCCACCGGGGCCGATGCCATGATGTATCCGCTCGACAGCGGCTACGACCAGCACTTCCAGCTCGACCCCCTGACCATCGATCGCCTGATGTTCGCCTCGGCCCAGGAATACCAGCGCCTGGCCGAGGCCCTGCAATGACCGTCACCAGAGGACCCGTGCCATGCCCGCCCCACAGCATATCCTGATCGTCGATGATTCGGCCACCGCCCGGATGTTCATCGAACGCTGTCTGGCCGTCGCCGGCCTGGGCAGCGCGACGGTGGCCACCGCCGCCAACGGGGTCGAGGCCTTGGCCCATCTGCGCAGCCAGCCCTGCGATCTGATGATCAGCGACCTGATCATGCCGGACATGGGCGGCATGGACCTGATGCGGCGCATCGCCGCCAGCCCTCGCCTCAACCAGGTACGGGTGATCATCGTCAGCAGCGCCAGCAATCCGGCGGTGGAACAGGAACTGCGGTCCCTGGGAGCGTTGGATGTCCTGCAGAAGCCGGTGTCTCCGGCGGCGATCCGGGCTGCTCTTGAGAACCTTGACGATGACCAGGACCACGATGATGCGGAGGACTCTTGGGGATGATACCAGACCACACCACCATCGCCGCCCACCAAAACCGCGCCGTTGCCGAGACCATGGAGACCATGGCCTTTCTTGAGGTCAGCCCCGGTCCTGACGTCGACGGCCCACCGCCCGACAGCCTGTTGTGCACCATCGCCTTCATCGCCCCCTACCAGGGCCAGCTGACCCTGGCCCTGCCGCCGGACATCGCCCGTCAGATCGCCCTGGCCCTGGTCGACAGTGATGACCAGGACGTAGTGCGGGACATCGTCAACGAGATCACCAATACCATCGCCGGGCGTCTGCTCGGCCTGGTGGCTCCTCCCGGTGAACAGATCAACGTCGGCCTGCCGCAACCCGACACCCCGGCCGACGACACCATCACCTGGACCGCCTACCGCCTGGATGACGGCCGCAGCTTCCGGGTTGGCATGCATATGGTGACCGAGACGCAGTAAGCGACTGTCAGTCCGCGCGGCGGCACGCGGGGCAAGGCCCGATGCTCCGGGTGAGGCTCCGTGGTGGGTCATGATGTAGGGTGGGCCGGGACCCAACAGGCCATGTCAGCCCAAAGCCACAACTCACCCGCTGGGCGTGTTCAATAATGTGCTACAGGGCCTGAGTGTCGCTGGCATCCCAAGGGTCGAGATCTTCTTCTTGAAGATCGTCCTCTTCCTGAGCAGCGCTGACAGGTGGCGGCACGACCTCGGTTTCCGGTTCAGGTGCTTGAGGCGGCAACAAGCCCTTGACCTTGCCGGCAGGCACGAAGGCGGTCATCGCCGCCTTGCGAA
>SLQH01000108.1 GCA_007131555.1 Planctomycetota bacterium
GAAGCCGCCGGCCTGGAGGCGGGCGGCGGGGCCACGGGCCATCGGGGATTCAACCCGCACCTCAAGGCGGAAGAAGACCCCGGCGACATCGCGACGGATCAGTTCGTACATCATCTGGAAGTGGCGGAAGCCCTCTTCCTTGAAGCGCAGCTTGGGATCGCGCTGGCCCATGCCCTCGAAGCCGATGCCGCGGCGCAGGGTGTCCATGAAGTCGATGTGGTCCTTCCAACGCCGATCCATGCCCTCCAGGAGGACGAAGCGCAGCACCTGCTGGAGACCGTCCGGGCCCAGTTGCAGGCGGCGGCCCTCGTAGGCCTTGCGGACCTGCGCCATCAGGAACTCGCGGCAGGCATCACCGCCCTCAGCCACCGGGATCAACGCCGGATCGGGCCGGACCAGGCCGATCTCCTGGGCGTAGGCATCAGCGATGCGGACCGCCAGGTCTCGTCCCCGGCTGCCGTCGGCGGCCTGATGCTGGATCAGGTCGTCGACACCGTCATCGAGGAACTTGAAGAAGATCCCCTCGAGGTCATCGCCGAGGAGGATGCGCTGACGGATGCGGTAGATCTCGCGCCGCTGGAGGTTCATCACCTCATCGTACTCGACCACGTTCTTGCGGATGCCGAAGTGGTATTCCTCGACCTTCTTCTGGGCCTTCTCGACCGCCCGCGATACCATCCGCGACTCGATCGCCTCGCCCTCCTTGAGGCCGATGCCGACCATGATGTTCTTCATCGCCCCGCCGATGAAGCGCTTCATCAGGCTGTCTTCCAGAGACAAATAGAAGCGGGTACAACCGGGGTCGCCCTGGCGCCCGGAACGACCGCGCAGCTGATTGTCGACCCGGCGGCTCTCATGCCGCTCGGTGCCGACGATGTACAGGCCGCCCAGCTGACGGACGTCGATGCCGTCCATGACCGAGGACGGCAGGGGCAGTTCAGCCCAACCCCGGGCCAGACGAGCGTTGTTGATGGCCGCCAGGATCTCGGCCGGAGGCTGGCCGCGCAGCTTGTCGGCCTGGGCCTCGCCCAGGTAGCGACCAGCCCACAGGTCGATGCAGGCCTCGTCGATCTCGGGGCTGTCGACCTTGATCCGCTTGGGGCACAGGCCCTGGGTCTTCCAGTGCTTGAGCAGTTCCATCCCGTTGCAGCGCCCGAGGACGATGTCGGTGCCGCGACCGGCCATGTTGGTAGAGACCGTGACCGCCCCCAGCTGGCCGGCCCCGGCGACGATCTCGGCCTCCTTCTGGTGGTAGCGGGCGTTGAGGACGTTGTGGCGGATGCCACGCCGGGTGAAGGCCTCGGACAGGCGCTCCGAGGCCTCGACCGAGATGGTGCCGATCAGCACCGGCTGGCCGACCGCGTGCAGCTCGGCGACGTCATCGACGATGGCCGCGAACTTCTCGGCCTCGCTGCCGTAGATCAGGTCATGCAGGTCGCGACGGACGACCGGCTTGTTGGTGGGGATGGCTACCACCCGCAGACCGTAGATGGCGTCGAACTCGCCGGCCTCGGTCAGGGCGGTACCGGTCATGCCGGCCAGCTTCTCGTAGAGGCGGAAGTAGTTCTGGTAGGTGATGGTGGCGTAGGTCTGCGATTCGGGCTGGATCTCGACCCCTTCCTTGGCCTCGACCGCCTGATGCAGGCCATCCGACCAGCGCCGCCCCTCCAGGGCCCGGCCGGTGAACTCGTCGATGATCTTGACCACCCCCCCGACTACCATGTAGTCGACGTCGCGCTGGAAGATGTAGTGGGCCTTGAGGGCGTTGTCGAGGTAGTGGGGCAGGTGCATGCCGTCAGCATCATACATGCTGGCCACCCCGAACAGGCCAGTGGCCCGCTCCACGCCCGCCTCGGTCAGGGTCACATGGCGGTCCTTGATGTCGACCTCGAAGTCGCTGTCGATCTCCAGTTGGCGGGCGACGGCATCAGCCTCCTTGTAACTCACGCTGCGACCCTGGGCCGGACCGGAGATGATCAGCGGCGTACGGGCCTCGTCGATCAGGATCGAGTCGACCTCGTCAACGATGCCGAAGGGCCGGGCCTGGCAGGCCTGCTCGTCAACCGACTGCTTGAGATGGTCGCGCAGGTAGTCGAAGCCGAACTCGCTGTTCTGGCCGTAGATCACCGAACAGGCGTAGATGTCCTTGCGCTGGACCGAGTCCATGTCCTGCTGGATGGCCCCCACCTCCATGCCGAGGAAGTTGAGGACCGGCTCGTTCCACTGGGCGTCGCGGCGGGCCAGATAGTCGTTGACGGTGATGACGTGGACCCCGGCCCCGGTCAGGGCGTTGAGGTAGCAGGCGAAGACCGCCACCAGGGTCTTGCCTTCACCAGTCTTCAGTTCGGCGATGCGGCCGTCATGCAGCACCGCCCCGCCGATGATCTGGACATCGTGGGCCCGCAGACGGAAGGGCGGCAGGGACTGGGGGATCTCCTGACGGACGTGGGCGTAGACCTGGGAGGGCAGGTCGATGTCGCGCATCTTTTCACCGGCCGCCAGGCGCTCACGGACCCGCTTGACCTCGGCCAGCTGGCCACCCCAGCGTTCATCGGTGAAGGGATCGCGCACCGTGATCGCCGGATTGACGCCCGGCGCGATGGCATTCCAAACCCCCAGACGGCGGTCGGCGACCTCGCGCACCAGGGCGAAGGCCTCGGCCCTGACGCTCTCCAGGCTGGCCCCCTCGGCCACCCGACGGCGCAGATCAGCGGCCAGGGCCCGCAGTTCGCCATCGTGGGCCGCCTGCATGCGCGACTCCAGGGCGTTGACCTCTTCCACCACCGACGCGTAGTTGCTGACCACGGCCTCGTTGCTGGTCCCCAGCAGGCTACTCAAGGCCGACTTCACCCGATCCACCACGTCCATCAAAGCCATAGGTCCCCACCTCATCGCGGCAGCGGTTCGACAGTCTGCCGTCAGGCCGGGGAGTCTAGGGGGGGCCGGGCGATACTCCAGTGTTGAAACGGGGCCGCAACAAGCCTCGTTGCCAGGCACTGCTTGACCGGAACCCGGCCCAGACCAGCATGGCAATATGAACGATTCCCCAAGCTGTACCTGGGGCACTCTTATGGCCCTGTTTTTGGTCGGTCTGTTGATCGGTTGCGGCCATCATCATCGCTTTGCCCCAAATGACCACATGGTCAACATCAGGCTGCATCGCAGCTGGGCTCGGCATCATGCGCCGGTGGCTGAACGCAAACCGGTGTTACTGGGGAAAGCTTCGTCAAGCACTGAACAAGACAGGGGACGAAGCATCCGAATCTCTTCTGGTAGCCGAGGCAGTGAGATTGAGTTTTACATCATTCTCGGCATCGTGCTCACCGTTGTGACCATTGAGGCCTTTGACGCGCTGGTCCTGCATCAACTGCAGAACACTGAGGCTGTTGCCCTGGTCCATGACGCCGATCCTCCGTATGCCCAGCAACAGCTCGGCTGGGGGCGCAACACCGTGGCCATCCCTGCTGCGCTCTGGCAGCGCGAGCAATCACCACAGCTGACCGTCCTCATCTACGGCAAGCGCTCTGGCAAAAAGCATTTCGCGATCAACCGCAGCAACCCGCACCTGCGCCTCAAGAGGTCTCGTCGGAGCTCTGCCAGAAGATCTGCACGACGAGGCGGCGAAGCCTGTAAGAAATAGACGTCCACCCGGCATCTGACGATGCAAAACGTAGACGGTTCGGCCTGAGGCGCTGTGCGGCAGGCTGAAGCCTGCCATCCGTGCCGGCTGAAGCCGGCGCTACGTATGCGGCGCACTGTGCTTGCTGTTCAAGGAGACATACCCAGATAACGAGGAGTCACCCAAAATCCGGCTGTAGACTTTAGGCTGGAGGCTATAGGCTGGAGGCTATAGGGTTGCTGTACGAGGCGATATAGACAGATGCGGGCCGTCACCCAGAAGGTGAACCCTTTCTGTCTGCGCATATTCGCTTGAACAGCGGTTCTATATCAAATTTTCATTGTTCAACTGCGGAATTTAGGATCACCTTTTCGGTGAAGATCCCAGTCTGTCTCTATCCCCCTGGACAGCCTCCAGCCAGTATTGCCCTCAGATATAGTCGAGTAAGGATGGCTGCATGACCCGGGCCCCGGCCTGGAGTCCGGCCTCAAGGGCAACCTGGGCGGCCTGAAAACGCATGATCACTTCTGTCATATCGGCATCCACCTCGCGAGACACCTGCTCCTGAAGACGGGCTTCGGCCTGTTCCAGCTGCGATCTGGTCAGCTCAAGACGCTGCATCCGACCACCAAGAGTCCCCTGCTGGGCGGTGACGTGTTCATGCACCTGGTCCAGATCCTCAATCAGGTCGCCGATACGTTGCGGATCATCATCCAAAAGGGCCTCACGCAGATCAATCAGGGAGGCGAAGACATCGGTTTTGTCAAGAAACAAAGCGTGACCATTGCTGTTGACCTGGGCCATGCTGTTGGGCCCGATGGCCACTGAAAAGGCATCCAGATCACCATGATAACGAACCCGCTGCCCGTCAGGATCAAGGCTGAAGGGACGAGTATGCACTTCGGTGCCGCCGAACAGGAAACGGCCATCATGGACCGTATTACCGAGATCCATCATGCGGGCGATCAAACCATCGACGCTTGCCGCCAGAGCCCGACGGCTGGCGGCTGATTGACTGCCAGTGGCGCCCTGCACCGCCATGGTCTTGGCCTCGTCAAGCACCGTGGTCATCTCGGTCAGAGCCTGATCCGTGGCATCAAGCATCGACAGACTACGATCTATGTTGGCGACGAAGTCGCGATTGCGCTGTTCCTGGACCCGGAACATGAGCGCCCGCCGGGCGGCGGCAGGATCATCGCTCATCACCTGGACCCGCTTGCCCGATGACAACTGCGACTGATATCCGACCGCCCGACTGAGGTTGGCCTGCATATCGCTCAATACCAGGCGATTCCGGCTGACTTGCGTGATACGGGTCATGATATCAATCCTTCTCTAGCCATGAACAGGCAGGCGTCAGACTGTTGTTCAGCCGATGGCCTCGAACAGGGTACGGATGTTCTCCCGCGAAATGCTGATGATGCGGGCCGCAGCGCTATAGGCCTGCTGTTGGAGGATCAGCAGGGCCACCTCCTCATCGATCGATACCCCGGCCACGGCGTCACGGCGATTCTCAAGACTGGCGACCACCGACTCCTGATTGCTCTTGAGACCCTTGACCTGATTGATGCGCACGGCGATATCAGCGACCGCCTGCTGATAGTAATCATCAAAACTCATGCCGGTAGCGGCGAAGTCGGTGCGCTCCCGCACCGCCGTCAACAAGGCGATGTTGCTGTTGTCACCGGCCGCTCTGCTATGGGACACCGCCAGACGTCCAGGATCGGCAACAATATCGCGCGCCACCTGCAAGGATCGGGCATCATGACCGCTGAACAGATTGTTGAGCCCCAGCGCCGGCAGCAGACCGGCCCGATCACCGGAGCCATCCACCACGATCTCCACAGGAGCTTCGGCCACGGCCAGCTCGCCGACATCAAAGACCGCGTAGACCCCCTCACCAATGGTCACCGGAGCCCCCGGCGGATAACGGTCATCAAGGGTTATCTCGACAGTCTGCTCGACA
>SLQH01000067.1 GCA_007131555.1 Planctomycetota bacterium
ATGGTGCCGCCGCCCTGGCAAATGTCCGTCTCAAGACTCTCAGCCCGCCAATGTACACGGGCCAAGGCCCGGTACTCCGGGTACTAATGCGGCTTTGTCAGTCTATCCCTTACAGACTCCTAGAGACGACGAGAAGCCACGATGATTATTTGCAACTATCGCAAACGGGTCAGCAGGCGCAGGCAGTCGCTGCGGAAGGCGATGCGGGTTGCCTGGCCCTGGTCATCAACCACCAGGGTCATGTCGCTGCCGGTGGCATGCATTTTTTGCAGGGCGCTGTGTACCGGGGTGTCGATGTGCATGGTCGGCAGGGGTTGGGTGAAGTCCTCGACCCGGGCCTGATCAGGGCCGATGACCAGATGCACGGCGCTGATGTAGCCCTTGGGGTGGGCATCCTGATGATCGCGGACCAGATAGCGTTGGTAGTAGGTCGGACCCAGGTTCTGGCGGACTGCTGCCAGCGAGGCTCCGGCATCCAGGGCGGCGATATCGGTCAGAGGCTTGGCGACATCCTGGTAGCTCAGGTTGATGCGTTCCATGGCCAGAATGCGGTCGATAAGCTGCTGCTGGACCGGAGTGAGGTTGTGCTTGCTGTTGGCAGTGCTGAGAAAGGTGCGCAGATTGGGTCGGCTCAGATGTGGTTCCCAGTAGTCCTCCTGGTTGCCGCCCAGGGCGATGTGCAGGGCGTGGTTCAAGGCGCGGATGACAGACAGCACCGGGGCCAGGATCAGGGTCAACAGGCGCAGGATGTAGGCCAAGGCGTAGATCCAGCTGTCGGCATGGCGTCGGAACAGATGCTTGGGCAGGTATTCAGCGCATATCAGCACCAAGGGGGTCAAGATCAGCACCGTGACGATGATGCTCCAGGCACCGTCAAGATGCCGGTCAAGGGACTGCTCCAGTAGTCTGGCCAGGGCTTCGGCGCACAGGGTATTGGCGATCAGCAGGGCGACGATGGTGGTATCAAAAGAATTGAGCAGGCGGTCAATGATCCTGGCCCGAGGATCCTGATGACGTAGACGGTAGCGCAGTTTCACCCGACTCAGGGTGTAGAATCCATTCTCGCTGCCGCTGCAGATCGCCGACAGCCACAGCAAGAGCAGCATCTGGAGCAGGAGTACAGCGATCATCGCTGTCCCTCCCTGGTCATGCGCCGGGCGGCCATGTGGCCGAGGCGTTCAACGATGATGCGGCGTATGCGTTGGCCGTCGACCTCTTCAACCACAAACAGCAGGTTGTCGTAGAGCAGGCGATCGCCGACCTGCGGTACGGCTCCCAGGGCCTTGGCCAGGAACCCGCCCAGGGTTTGACAACCGGCCCGATCTTCAGCGGCGATCAGCTCATCCCAGCCGATCAGGGAATGTTGTCCGGGCAAGCGCCAGCGATGGTCATCAAGCCGCTCTGGCGGGGGCAGATCGGGCAGTTCTTCACTGACTCCGCGCCCCAACAGGTCATCACCGAGATGGGCCAGACCCAGCAGGCCGGCGGTGCCGCCATATTCGTCGACGACCACGCCGACCGTGCGATTGCGGTCCTGGAAGAGTTGCAGGGCCTGAGCCACCGACAGGGTCGAGGGAATGAATAGGGGTTTGCGCAGACGTTTGGCCGGGCGGTCGGTGCGCAGCAGATCCTGGGCGGTCAACAGGCCGCGGCAGGCTTCCTGGTGATCATGGACCAGGATGTACGGACTGGGCTTGTCGCGCAGGGCTTGGATGGCGCTGGCCAGATCGTAGTCCATGGCGATGGCGCAGCAGTCGACGCGATGGGTCATGATGGCCGTGACTGCCGTATCGGCCAGATCGATGACTTCCAGCAGCCGATCGTGGACCAGATTGCTGACCACCCCATGGTCGCGACTCTGTTCGATGACCATCTTCAGTTCGTCGCCGGTCACCATGGTATCCGGGTGGACATCCACGGCATCACCGCTGAGGCGGCGCAGAAGGGGGATCAGGACGTGTAGCAGTGGCCGGAGCAGCAGGCTGGCGATGCTCAGGGGTGCCGCCATCAGACGGGCGATACGTAGCGGCGCACGGGAGGCGATGACCTTGGGACATATCTCGCCGATCAGGATCAGCCCGCCCAAGCTGCCGAACATGATCAAGCGGCGCTCCAGGTCGGTGTCGCATTGCCCTTGCCAGCGGGCAGCCAGGGCGAAGTAGGTGATATTGATGATGTTGTTGAGCAACAGGATGGTCAGCAGCAGTCGGCCAGGGTCGGCCAATAATGCGCCGATCATGTGGCCTATGCGTTCCGGGCGGCGTCGTAGATCTGTCACCAGACCATCGTCGAGACTGAACAAGGCGGTCTCAGAACCGGAGGTCGCTGCTGACAGCAGCAGCAGTACTATCAGGATCAGAACGATCATCATGGCTGCGGGGGACCACCCTGGTGCCGGCAGAGGGGGGGGCTCTCATCACGCAGCGGAGCAGGGCTGGCCATGATCAGGTCATGTTCTTCAGCAGCCCCTTGAGGGCCCGTTTCTGCTTCGGGGTGAGCTTCGAAACCAGGGATTCGATCGATTCATCGTCATGAACCGCCTTGGTGGTCGAGCCCGGCTCCTGCGGCTGATAGTCATCATCATCGTCATCATCATCGCCAAAGCCGGGTATGCTCGGGGCGGAGGTGGTGGGACGACGACTCTTGTCAGCCCGTACATGCGAGGTGGTGAGGGCCTGGGGTTGATCGGTCAGCATCTCCTCATAGTCGGCAGGGTCCAACTCCAGCAGCCGTTGCAGCTTCTTGTGGGTGATGGCCCGGGTCGGTGGCTGGCCCTGCTTGACCAGACGCGAGATGGTGACCTGACTCAGGTCGGCCCGCTTGGCCAGATCCTTGAGGGTCAGGTTGTGGCGGCGCATGAAAGCGGCCAGCGCATGTTGGAGTGGTGTCCCGTTAGGTCCGACCATATGGTCGAAGCGCACCAGTTCGACTCCCACCGGCTCAGCGATGGCCTTTTCGAGGGCCGCCTTGAAGACCCGTTCATCAAGCCCCAGGGCATCATGGATGGCCTGGGTGAAATGCTCGTCGTCAGGCATCTGGCCAGACTCAATGAAACGCGCCAGGGTGAGATAGCCGACATCGATATCGCGGGCGAAGGCTCCTAGGGTCTGCTGGCGTTTATGGACCAGTTCCATGACCAGGTCATTGAGGCGGGGAGCCTTGTCGGCGATCGGCAGATTGCCGCACTCTGCTGGATCCTGGCGGCTGTTCTTGCTGTGCTCAATGGCCTGTTCCAGGTCCCGCACGCTGATGTTCAGCACCTTGGCGATGACGATAAGGCTCACCGGACGGGGGATCGAGCCTTTGCGGGTGATGCCCATGATGGTGGGGTAGGGCAGGCCGGTCTTTTCCGACAGGGACTGTTCGGTCAGATCGTGAGCATACATTTCGCGTGATACCAACTGCTGCAGGGTCAGATGGCCATCACTGGGCAGGTTGATGATGTCGTGACTGGTTGCCACCAGTACCGCTCCCCACTCCTTCTCATCCATGCCCAAGGCGCTGCGCAGGCGCTGGCGATGCACGGGTTTGCGGGGGATCTTGCCGTTTTTGATGATGTTGGACAGAGTCGGATAGCTGATGCCTGTCTCATCGGACAGGCGCCGCAGAGTCTTGCCGGTATTGCTGAGGTGGTCTTCAATCACATCTTGCAGGGTCGGCATGGTGGCTCTGCTCCCGTGGCCAAACGTGGGACTGAATGTCCTCCAGGCGTAGCGATGGTTCATCGCATACGATGGGATCCCAGACAGGGCCGTAGGGGCACAACCCCTGAACAGCATAGTGGCTCTTCTATAGCGGCTACGGACAGGGGCAAGAGGCAGGCAGGATCTGCTCCAGCCTTCTCGTCGCTTGTGCGCCAAATGGGAGTCGGTAAGGGAAAGACCAACACGTCGCCATGCTTGGTCGTTCTCCCTTACAGACTCTTGGGTTCCGTTAGGTCTGATTGCTCATGCCGGTCTATGAGATCCGTGATCCGGTCCATCGGACCATCCTGGTGAGCGAGGCCGAACGCCTGGTCCTTGACCACCCGTGGATCCAGCGTCTACGCCACATCCGCCAGCTGGGCCTGGTCAGCCTGGTCTATCCGGGGGCGGTGCATGACCGCTTCCAGCACAGCCTGGGGGTGATGCACCTGGCCGGCAGCTGTTTCGATCGTCTGGTCGAGGGCTCGCCAGTCCTGCGCGAGCACTACGCCGAGGCCGATCTGGCCTACGCCCGTCATCTGCTGCGCCTGGCCGGTCTGCTGCATGATGCCGGCCATGCCCCCTTCTCCCATACCTCGGAGGCCTGGTTTCCGCCCTGTACGGCCCTGGCCCTGCCGGATGACTGGTACCGGGGTCGGCCCGACGACCAGTCCCGCCAGGCGACCCATGAGGACATGACCCTGGCCCTGATCCAGGCCCTGGCCACCGATCGTGTGATGGCCGAGGACGAGGCCCGGGACGTGGCTGCGGTCCTGAGTCCGGGCATCCGCAGCGGTTCGCGCCTGGCCGCCCTCGGCCCCCTGGCCGGCCTGCTGCGGGCCCTGGTCAGCGGCGAGATGGATGCCGACCGCTGCGACTACCTGCTGCGTGACAGCCACTACACCGGGGTCAGCTATGGGGTCTACGACCTCCAGCGTCTGATGGCCTGCATGCAGGTCATCGACGGCGAGGAGGGCCCGGAGCTGGGTCTCGACGTCCACGGGGTCTTCGCCCTTGAGGGCCTGCTGCTGGCCCGCTACCACATGTTCCATCAGGTGTATTTCCACAAGACCCCGCCGGCCTTCGAGTATTACCTCGATCAGGCCATCGCCAGCGGCGAGATCGTCTGCGATCTGAGCCGAGGCCTTGAGGATCTGGTCCAGCTGCGCGATGACAGCATCTGGAACCGCCTCCACGCCGCCCGGGCCGATGGTGGTCAATGGAGCCACCGCATCCTCGACCGGGAGCCGGCCAAGCTGGTGCTGCGCGAACGCATGGGGCTTGAACAGCAGGAGAACTTCCTGGCCCAGGGCCTGATCGAGGCCCTGCAGGAGGCCGGTTGCCGGGTCTTCACCCGGCGCAGCCGTCAGCGCTTCACCGCCATCGCCGGAGCCGGAGCGGTGCGTGATGGCACCCGTCTGCTGTGCGAACGGCGCATCCTCGGCCGACCCATCGTCGAGAGCGTCACCCTGCATTCCGACCTCCTGGCGGCCTTCAACCGGCCCATCGACCTGCGCTACACCTACGTTTTGGCCGGCGATGCCGCGCGCGCCCGCGATATCATCGACCGCTTTCCGGTGTGGTAGCGGCCATGACTACCGACGACGTGATCAAGCAGCAGATCAGGGCGCTGCCGACCGGACCCGGCTGCTACATCTTCTGCGATGGTCGCGGTCAGGAGCTGTACGTCGGCAAGGCGGTCAACCTGAAGCGCCGGGTGGCCAGCTACTTCAGCGCCCGGCGCGGCCTGCCCGAACGCACCACCCGCCTGGCCCAGGCCGCGGCCGAGGTCCGGGTGGTCGAGACCGCCAGCGAGGTCGAGGCCCTGCTGCTGGAGAACCGCCTCATCAAGGACCTGCGGCCGCCCTTCAACATCCGC
>SLQH01000143.1 GCA_007131555.1 Planctomycetota bacterium
GGCCGGCCTGGGTGATGATCAGGTCCCCACTGGCGAGGATGAACCGGACCTGCTGCCAGCCTTCGCCGCCCACTATGCCGAGGTCTACTTCGCCACCGTAGCTGAACTGCTCAAGACCCATGATCCCAACCATCTCTACCTCGGTTGCCGCTTTGTCCGCCATCGGCCGGCCGACGCCATCTGCGCCGCCGCCGGCCGTCATTGCGACGTGGTCACGGTCAACTGCTACTCCCTGCTGCCGGATCGGGCCCAGTTCGCCGACTGGCACCGTAGCACCGGACGCCCGATCCAGATCGGCGAACACCATCTGCCGCTGCGCAGTGACCGGCAGCTGCCACCCCTGTATCCGGCCTTCACCGCCGACGAACGTCGCCAGGGCTACGAGGATTTTTTGAACGACTGGGCCGGCCAGCCCTGGAGCCTGGGTGCCCACTGGTTCCAACATGCCGACCAGAACGCCACCGGACGACCCCTCGACGGCGAGAACCAGACCGTCGGTTTCGTCGACATCGTCGACCGGCCCCATCCGGAATTGGTGGCGGCGGCCATGGCCGTCACCCGGACGATGTATGACCTGCATGCTCAAGCCACATGAGGACACCTGCAATGCGTACCCAGACTCTTGGCGCTCATGGACCAACCGTACCAGTCATCTGTTGTGGCTGCATGACCCTGGCCCGTGGCATCACTGATACCGATACCGCCCGACAATCCGCCGCCCGGACAGTGGAAGCGGCCCTGGCATTGGGCCTCAACCATTTCGACCATGCCGATATCTACCAGGGTGGACGTGCCGAGAGCCTGTTCGGAGACTGGCTGGCTGAACATCCCAGCCTGCGTGAGCGTCTGGTGATCCAAAGCAAGTGCGGCATTCGCCCTCCTGACGACAGTGCCTCCTGCACCCGTTACGACTTCAGTCGTGCCCATATCGAGGCTGCCGTCGACGGCTCCCTGCGTCGTCTGCGCTGTGAATACCTGGATGTCCTGTTGCTGCATCGCCCTGATGCCCTGGTCGACATTGAGGAACTGGCAGTAACTGTCGATGACCTGGTCAGCAGCGGCAAGATCCGCCATATCGGAGTCAGCAATCACAGCGCTGCCCAGATGCGCCTACTGGCATCGGTGCTGCCGGTTCCTCTGATCGCCAACCAGATGGAGTTCAATCCGGTCCACAATGCCCTGGTCGATTATGGCCTGCGCGTCAACCGCCCCGACAATCCCAGCGCTGCTGATGGCTGCGATGCCTTGGAGGAATGCCGCCTGGGCTCGGTCACGATCCAGGCATGGTCACCCCTGGCTCGAGGATTCCTGTCCGGAAGGCCGGCGACAGAGGCCCTGACTGATGCTCGTAGCCAGGCGAAGTTTCCCCTGGACAGGATCCTGCAGACGGCACATGCCATCAACAGCTTGGCCAGAACCCATGCCGTACCACGAGAAGCGGTTGTTTTGGCCTGGATCCTCCGTCATCCGGCTGCCATTCAGCCGGTCATCGGGACCTGCGATCCCGCACGACTGGACGCCTGTGCCAAGGCCGTCGACGTCTGTCTCAGCCGAGACCAGTGGTACACCGTACTGACGGCAGGCAGAGGCGAATCGATTCCATGATCGGCGGCCGGTGCAGCCTTTATGACCCGCAATGGCTGCTGTAGCACCGCCAGATTCGTTGTCGCGAGGAGTGCGACCGCGCATGACGCATGGGCTATCGACCAATGTCCAAATGGTCCATGCGTTTCTTGAGGGTGATCCGGTTGATGCCCAGCAGTTCGGCAGCGCGCAGTTGATTGCCCCCGGTCCGGGCCAGGGCCAGACGGATCAAGGGAGCATCGACCAGCTCGTGCAGACGATCATAGGCATGTTCACAATCATCATTGATCAGACGCTCTGCCATCCGGGTGACGGCCATGGCCAGTCCATCACGATCTGCCCCCTGACCCTGATGCGGACTGATACGCAGGTCTTCGGCGGCGATGATGCCGCCGCTGGCCAGGACCGCCGCCTCTTCGATGACATGCTTGAGTTCGCGCACATTGCCCGGCCAGTCATAGGCCGCCAGGGTGGCCATGGCCTCATCGGTGAGAGCCAGGTCACGGTTCAGACGCTGACCGCTGCGCCGCAGGAAGTGCCGGACCAGGGCCTCCAGGTCATCACGACGTTCACACAACGGCGGCAGACAGATGCGGACCACCTGCAGACGGTAGGCCAGGTCACGGCGGAAACTGCCGTTCTCAACGGCCTGATCAAGATCCCGGTTGGTGGCCGCCACCACCCGCACATCGACCTGGATCTCGGTCTCTCCACCCAGACGGGTGAGGCATTGATCTTCCAGGAAGCGCAATAGACGGACTTGGGTGGCGGGCGGTAGCTCCCCGACCTCATCAAGGAACAGGGTCCCACCATCGGCTGCTTCTATGCGACCGATCTTGCGACTACGCGCATCGGTAAAGGCCCCGGCCTCGTGGCCAAACAGTTCGCTGTCGACCAGAGTCTCGCTCAAGGCACCACAATTGACCGCCATGAAGGGGCCGTCATGACGCTGGCTGTGCTGATGCAGGGCCCGGGCCACCAGCTCCTTGCCGGACCCGGTCGGTCCGGTGATCAGCACCCCAAGATTGGTGGCAGATGCCGCCGCCACCCGTCGATAGACCTCCTGCATGGCGGGCGTAGCCCCGACCATCAGCGGCGCCACCTCATCACCGCCCCCATCCGCTAGGGCCACCAGATGATCCTCGCCAAGGGCTCGGCGCAGCAGTTCGCAGACCCGATCCAGATCAAGGGGCTTGGCCAGATACTCGAAAGCCTGGCCCTGCAAGGCGGCCACGGCCGTCTCCATGGTGCCATGGGCGGTCATGACAATGATCGGCAGAGACGGGTGACTACGCCGCACCGCTGCCAAGAGGTCCAGCCCTGATTCGCCCGGCATGCGGATATCGGTCATCATCACGTCGGGGACGGCCTGCTCCAAGACCCGACGGGCCTGAGCAGCATCAGCAGCCACCACCACCCGATGACCCTCGGCCTCGACCGCCTGACGTAATGCCCAGCAGACCGCCGCATCGTCATCGACGATCAGCACTGTGGCCGGATCACCGGTATTGTGGGCATTATCCTGCACGCACTCCCCTTGTCACCTCAGGCGGCCTCACGTGATGACCTGACATCCTACTACTCAGCAGGACCGTTGTCTTCCATCTTGAGACGGCCGATCAGCTGGCGCAGAACCCGATTGGCGATCGTGATGTCCTCAGTGCGTTGATGGAAATCAGCGGTGCAACTGGCAATGAGACTGTCAAAGGTGATGTCGCCGGTCGGCACGAAGCCACGCCGATCATTGGCCGCCACGGCCTTGAGCATGGCCTGTTGGCCGCTGGCTCCAGGACGCAGGTGCTGGGTCACCCAGGCAAAGGGATGCTTGCCGGTCAAGACCTCATAGACCATCACCGCCCAGCTATACACGTCTCCCTTGATACCAACCAGGCCCTCACGACGACCAGTCAGAGCATAGAAGGCCTGTTCCGGAGAACAATAACGAGGCGTCAACATGACCGCGTCTTCGCGCTGGATACGACTACGCCAGCGGGCAATGCCAAAGTCGGCGATCTTGGCCGTTGCCGGGTCGAAGACCAGGATGTTCTGGGGCTTGATATCGCGATGAGCGACATGGTGGTCATGGGCCTCGCGAATGCCGTCTGTGGCCTTGGCCACGGCCTCCAAGAGGCTGAGGCGATCAAAACCGGGCAGATGGTGATATCGCTTGATGACCCCATCCAGCGATCCGTAAGGAGCCCGCTCGGTGATCATGAAGGGAACGATCCCCAAAGGGAAGAACTGACGCATTTCCTCGGGCATGTCCTCAGGCAACTCAGCATCACCATATTCCAGGACCTGGACGATGTGCTCGGAACGGCGCGAGAGGATCATAGTCTTCTCGCACTCGATCTTGAAGGCCCCATAGGCACCAATGGTGTCGCGGATGTCATCGGCGGCCATGGTGAACACCTTGACGGCAACATCCTGGCCTTCGTATACGCCACCGTAAACCACGGTTTCCTTGGACAGCGAACCAATCGGATCACGCAGCTGGACCCGCTGGCTCAGAAACACCTCCTGCAAGGTGGTATCGAAGACCGCCCGATGCTCAGCCCGCCTGTGCAAGGCGGCGCTGACAACGGCATCTGTGGTGGCATCCCCGGACCGGGCATCATCCATGACCATGTCTTCATTGTGGATGGTATTGCCCGCACGGCAAGTCGGCCATCCGAGCATGTCGACAAGACCAATCTGCCCAGATCACCACAACACAATACCGCTCCTGCAGCCCAACGATAGAGATGGGCCCGACCCCGCCACACAACCTCGACCCGCCCCCTGGAACCCGGTACCGGCCCGCTGTAGTCAAGATACCAACGCCGATGAGGCGTGCCCCAGCGCCCCCAGAGATGACGGCCCGTGCTGGTCAGGTGCAGGGTCGTACAACGGTGACCATGGGCAATGAGCACATCAAGATGGGGCCTCCCATCGACAGCATGATGAGCCAGGATGGTGGCTGGAGCAGATAAGATCATGCTGGTCGGTCCGCATTTGGCACATTCGCCGCTTATGGCAACCCGCTTGCGCCATCAACATGATGACGATAGCCTTTGGCCACCATATGCCCAAACGTCGCACGACAAGCTTCAGCCGGACCTCGGAAGTGGTGGTCATCGGCCATAATTCTCAGGTGATCGCCACCGTCGCCTTCTTTGTCGGCGGACGCATTCCGGTGCGGGTCTACACCAACGATGGTGACCTGGAAGAGAACCTGGCCATGTATCCCGGTGTCTCCGTGACCCTGGTCGATGGCTATGATACCTGTCCTGCCGACCTGCCTGACTGCCCCTACTTCATCTGCATCGACCAGGATCAGACGGCTCGTCTCATCAAGTCCTGGCTGCCCAAGACCCTGGCCATCTTTCACCTGACCAATGAACGGCGCGGCAAGACCTCGGCGGCCGGATTCCGCTGTATGCGTGAACCGATCAGCGCAGTACGCAAACGGCTGGTCCAGCGCCTGGCCACCATCCGTCGGGTGGATCGCCTGCTGGACCTGGCCCGCAACAGCGAATCAGCCCTCATCACCATCTACGGCGACCCTGACCCTGATGCCATCGGAGCCGCCTTCGGCCTGGCCTCCATCTGGAAGACGGCCGGGATACAAGCCTCCATCCGTTACACCGGCGAGGTGCGGCGCTACCAGAACAAGCTGCTGCTCAACTATCTCGGCCAGAACATCGAACGCCTACGAGATGGCGAACAGGAAGCGGCAGACCTCATTGCCGTGGTCGATGCCCAACCAGGATTCTGGAAAAGCGACCCTCCAGCGGCCACGGTGATCATCGATCACCACCCGCGCCGCGAAGACACCGGGGCTCCCTACCTGGACCTGCGCGAACAATACGGCTCGACCTGTACCATCCTCACCGAATACCTGCTGGCGGCCGACATTCGCATCTCTCGCAAACTGGCCACAGCCCTGAGCTACGGCATCAAGACCGACACCTCAGA
>SLQH01000271.1 GCA_007131555.1 Planctomycetota bacterium
GGTTTGATCAGGCCAGAAGGATCTCGTGTTGTGACGTTGTTGCTGAACGGCATTGCGCCTAGTACAGGACCCCTCCGGCCTCCGGCCTCCAGCCTCCAGCCTCCAGCCTCCAGCCTCCAGCCTCCAGCCTAAAGCCTCCAGCCTAAAGCCTAAAGCCTAAAGCCCACTATAGTAACCACGAAAGAGCAGCGCATCATGGATGACCAACGACCGACGGCCCTTGAGCGGCTCTATCGATCACCGGCTGGCAGCCCGTCAGCCACGGCCGGCCCTGGCGGCGACTGGCGTCAGCGGGTTCCGGCCCTGCTGCTGCTGGTGATCGTCGTGGCCTTGGTCGGCAGCTTCCTGGCGGTGGCCGGGGATCGCCTGTGGCCGGGGCTGCCGGTCCAGGCGGTGCAGGCCCTGGCCCTGCCAGCCTCTGGGCATCGGGCGGTGGCCGAGGATCAGGTGGCCTTCCAGGCCGCCGGCTGGATCGAGGCCGACCCCTGGCTGGTGCATGCCACGGCCCTGGTCAGCGGGGTGGTGGAGGAGGTCCTGGTCCTGGAGGACCAGGAGGTCACGGCCGGTCAGCCCCTGGCCCGACTCGACCTGGGCGACCTGCACCTGGCCCGCCGCCGGGCCGAGGCGGCCCAGGGGGCGGCGGCGGCGGCGGTGCTCCAGGCCCAGGCCGATGTGGCCCAGGCCCAGGCCCAACGCGGACAGTGGCAGGCCCGCCTGGCGGTGGCCGAGGCCCGGGTGGCGGAGATCGCCGAGGTCCTGCAGCGCCAGGAGGCCGGGGGCACGGCGGTATCGGCCGGGGCGGCGGCCCAGACCCGGCGCCAGATGGACAGCGCCCAGGCGGCGGTGGCGGCGGTGGTGGCCGAGGAACAGGTCATCGCCGCCGGGGTCGCTGCCGCCGAGGCCCGCTTGGCGATGGCCCAGGCTCGCAGTGACGAGGCGGCGGTGGCGGTCGATCAGGCCCGTCTCAATGAGCGGCGCGGGCTCATCACGGCCCCGATTTCCGGCCGCATCCAACGCCTGCGGGCCTATCCCGGCCGCCCGCTCATGCTGGGCGGTGACATGCCGTTCTCGGCCACGGTGGCCGAGATCTTTGATCCCCAGCGGCTCCAGGTGCGGGTCGATGTGGCCCTGGTCGATGCCGCCGGTCTGCATGTCGGGCAGCGGGCCCGGATCGCCGTCGATGCCCTCGGCGAGCGGCGTCTGGGCGGGACCGTGACCCGCCTTGCGGGCCAGGCCGACGTCGCCCGCAACACCGTCCAGGCCAAGGTGGCCCTTGATGAGGGCGATGAACTCTTGCGGCCGGAGATGCTGGCCCGGGTCCAGTTCCTGGGTCGGGCCGAGACCGGAGCCGAGGCCGACCAGGGTGAAATCCTCCAGGTCTACCTGCCCCAGTCGGCGGTCGATGGCGACAGCGTGTGGCTGATCGTCGAGGGCCGCCTGCGCCGTCATCCGCTGCGGATCCGGGCCCGCGATGGGGCCTGGGTGGCGGTTGAGGGTCTGTCGCCGGGCGCCCTGGTGGTCGACCGGCCGGCCCCTGATCTGTCAGACAAACAACGGGTTCAAGTCACCCTCAGACGGTGGAACGAGGTGCAACCATGACTGACGATTCCCAAGCCCCATTCTTCATCACCTGCCGTGACCTGAGCAAGGTCTATCGACGGGGTCCGGCGGCCATCACGGTCCTGGAATCCCTGGATCTGACCGTCGCCCGCGGCACCTTCCTGGCCCTGATGGGCCCCTCGGGCAGCGGCAAGACCACCCTGCTCAACCTCCTGGCCGGCATCGACCGGCCCAGTGCCGGCAGCCTGGTGGTCGGCGGCCAGGATCTCACCGCCCTGTCCCGCCGCCGTCTGGCGGCCTGGCGGGCCCGCCATGTCGGCTACATCTTCCAACTCTATCACCTGATGCCGGTGCTGACCGCCTACGAGAACGTCGAACTGCCCCTGCTCCTCCAATCCCTGTCCCGCCGCCAGCGCCGTGAGCGGGTCCTGGCGGCCTTGGAGCTGGTCGGGCTGGCCGATCGCGCCGACCATCTGCCGCGCCAGCTCTCGGGAGGCCAGGAACAACGGGTGGCCATCGCCCGGGCCATCGTCGCCGATCCGGAGCTGCTGGTGGCCGATGAGCCGACCGGTGATCTCGACCGGGTCGCAGCTGGTCAGATCCTCGATCTTCTACACGACCTGCGGGCCGAGCACGGCAAGACCATCGTCATGGTCACCCATGATCCCCATGCCGCCGAGCGGGCCGACATCCAACTGCATCTTGAGAAGGGCCGCCTGGTCGAGGCCGAGGCCCTGGCCGCAAGGGGGGCGTCATGCGCCTGAGCGATCTCGCCCTTCTGGCTGGACGACAGATGGTCCGCCATCGCACCCGCTCGCTGTTGACGGTGCTGGGGGTGGCCACCGGCATCTTCCTCTACACCGCCGTGCAGACGGTGCAGGCGGCCCTGGCGGCGGCAGTCGATCCGCAGGCCGCTGACCACCAGCTGGTGGTGTTCCGGGCCAACCGTTTCTGTCCCAATACCAGCCGTCTGCCCGAGCATTATGGTCGTCAGATCGCTGCCCTGCCGGGGGTCCGGTGGGTGGTGCCGATCCAGGTCCTGGCCGATACCTGCGCTGTCGGTCTGGATGCGGTCACCTTCCGGGGTCTGCCGGAAGAGGACATCGAGACCCTGTTGGAGGGTCGGGTCGCCCTTCAGGCGGCCGATCTGGCGGCGTGGCGACAGCGTCGTGATGCGGTGCTGGTGGGGGATGTGCTGGCCCGGCGGCGCGGTCTGCGGCCCGGCGACACCTTCGGCGCGGCTGGCATCGAGGCCCTGGTGGTGGCGATCCTGCCCAGCAGCGATGCCGCCAGCCGCAATCTGGCTTATGCCCATCTCGACTATCTCCAGCAGGCTGGCCGCACCGGCCTGGGGGTGGTGACCCAATTCTCGGTCGTGGTCGAAGACGGGGCTGATCATCAGGCCGTGGCAGCGGCCATTGATGATCTCTTCGCCGCCGATACCGATCCGACCACCACCCGCCTGGAACACGTCTTCCTCATGCAGACCGCCGGGACTCTGGTGGAGATGATCGGCTTCACCCGCTGGATCGCCCTGGCGGCGGTGCTGGCGGTGTTGGCCCTGGTCGCCAACACCCTGCTGTTGAGCGTGCGGGCCCGGGTCCGCGAGGCGGCCGTCCTCCAGACCCTTGGTTTCACCGCCCGTCATCTGGCCGGGCTGGTATTGATCGAGGGGGCCCTGCTGGCCCTGCTCGGCGGCCTGGCCGGGACCCTCAGCGCCGGTCTGGTGCTGCACCATGGCGCCTTCGCCCTGACCGCCGAGGGACACAGCCTGGTTTTCAGCCCCACTGCGGCGGTGCTGGCCGGGGCCCTGGGCATCGCCGCCGTCCTCGGCCTGGTGGCGGCCGCAGTGCCGGCCTGGCAGGCGACCAGAGGGGCGATCACCGACAGCCTGCGGACCGGAGGCTGAACCATGCTGCCCTACTCCTATACCGCTCGCAATGTTGTGAGGGCCCCCGCCCGCCTGGTCCAGCTGGTTGTCGGGACCGCCCTGGTGGTGCTGTTGGTGGTGGCGGCGGCGGCCTTCCAGGCTGGCATGACCCGCTCTCTGCGCGACAGCGGCGATCCGACCACGGTGATGCTGCTGGGCCTCGGCAGTGAGAACAGCCAGGAGCGCAGCGCCATCTTCGAGACCGTACCGGGGGTGGCGGCAGCCGGCATGTCAGGGGTGGCGACGGTACGCGATCGGCCCCTGGTCTCGGGCGAGATCTATCATATGGGCCTGTTGGGGCCGGCCCGTGACGACCTCCGTCAGGGCCTGGTGCGCGGGGTCGGGCCGCTGGCCGTGGCGGTTCATGGCATCGAGATCATCGCCGGCCGCTTTCCCGGTCCGGACGAGATCATGCTGGGCCGCCGGGCGGCCGGCCACCTGGGCCTTGAACCGGAGCAGGCGCGCCTCGGGGCGGTCCTCTACTTCGAGGACCATCCCTATGTCATCAGCGGCTGGTTCAGCGCCGGGGGCTCGCTCAAGGAGGCCGAGTGCTGGCTTGATGTCCAGGACCTGATGGCCCGCAGCCAGCGCCAGTCCCTGTCGGTGGCCATGGTCCGGATGTCCTCATTCGAGGATGTCGCCGAGGCCGAACTGTTCGCCACCCGCCGTCTCGACCTGGAGGTGGCGGCGGTGGATGAACGCAGCTACTACCGGGCCATGCAGGGCTACATGGCCCCGGTGCGGATGATGGTCTGGGCCACTGCCATCCTCATCGCCCTGGCTGCCACCATGGGCGGCCTCAATACCCTGTATACCGCCTTCATCGCCCGGCGGCGGGAGTGTGCGGTGTTGCAGGTGCTCGGCTTCCGGCCATGGATGATCTTTCTCAGCCTGCTGCTGGAATCCCTGCTGGCCACCGCCCTGGGGACCAGTCTGGCCCTGGTCCTGGCCCTGGTCCTGCTCGATGGCCAGCAGGTGGTCTTCACCCTGGGGGTCTTCGAACTGATCCTCAGTCCTGGGGTGCTGCTGCTGGGTCTGGCCACCGGTCTGGGCCTGGGCGCCCTGGGCATGCTCACCCCGGCCCTGCGCTGCCTGGGCGGGGCCATTCCTGACGGTCTGCGGTCTGCCTGATGGCATCACTGCCGACCCCGGTTGTCGTCACCCGTGCCGCAGGCATCCCTGCCTGGGCCATATGCCAAGGAGCCGTCTCATGAAGGCCATCGTCATCATCCTCGTCCTGGCCTGTATCGTTGCCTGTGGCAGCCAGGACCCGGCGTCGTCGTCAAGCGCGGCCAGTCTGCCCGAAGGCTACTTCGCCAGTGCCGCTCCTGATGGAGCCCAGGCCATCACCGCCCTCAAGGGGACCGTGGCCATCGGCGACGAGGTCGTCCTGCACGGTCGCATCGGCGGTCGCAACCCGGCCTTTGTGCCCGGTCGGGCCGCCTTCGTGATCTACGACGACCAGCAGTTGAACCTGCATGTCAGCGACTGCGGGAGTGGCTGCAACTCCTGTTCGGTTTCTCCCGCTGATCTTCTGTGGGCCACAGCTGTCATCCAGGTGGTCGATGAGGAAGGTCGGGTGCGTTCCGGTAGTCTGAACGGCCAGGGTGGTTTGGCGTCTGATGTCCGGGTCGTCCTACGTGGGATTGTGGCCGATAACGGCGACAACGGGGTTCTGGTGGTCAACGCCAGCCAGATCTTCGTCCAGGACCCGCAGGCCCCCATTCCAGCGCTGGCGTGTAGCGGCGATATGGACGATATGGATGATGACGAATCATCATCCTTCGTTCTGCCAGGGTGCAGCGGTGCTGACTGCGGTAGCAGTGGCGGTTGTGGCGGTCATTGATCTGGCCCGATCTGTCATCCTCAATCCGGCTGTAGGCTGTAGGCTAGAAGCTTTAGGCTTGCTCTACAAGGCGATATGAACAGATTCAGGCTTTTACCCAGAAGGTAAACTCACTCTGGCTGCGTATGTTCGCTTGAAAAGCAACCCTAAGGCCAAATTCCATAGCCTAATGGCCGTTTTTA
>SLQH01000511.1 GCA_007131555.1 Planctomycetota bacterium
CAGTCTTTCTGCATAGCGAGCTCCCAGGACAGATCCATCGAGGCAAGCGGATCTGCTTGATGACGCCAGTATTGCCGGCATCCATGACTGGGACAGGGTAAAAACGATGCTGACGACTCAGGCCTGAACCTAAATCCGGCTGTAGGCTTTAGGCTGGAGGCTTATAGGGTTGCTTACAAGGCGATATAGACAGATTCGGGCTTTCACCCAGAAGGTGAACCGGTTCTGGCTGCGTACATCTGCTGGAATAGCAATCCTATAGTACAAAGCCGAACTGCCGTTTTTAGAATGACATGCGGTAACAAGTCAGGTCCAGTTCTTCTCAAACGCCTTGTACGGCAGGCCCAAGGATCAGCCGTTGCTGAACGCCCTTGGTTCAAGGAGTTCCAACGGCAAACACCACGTTGTCGCCCCGGAAGACCAGGTGACCATGGGCGGCAGCCGGAGAGGCATCGATCGAACCGGCCAGGAAGCCCTTGCCGATGGCATTGAACTCCAGTTCGGGATCGGCTGGAACCACCAGTACGCCACCGAAGGTGATCAGGTACAGGTTGTCGCCGATGATCATCGGTGAGGCATAGGTGGCAACGTCATCAAGGAAGTCCTCCTTGATCAGTTCGCCGGTCTCGGCATTGAGGACGGCGATGCATTCCTCATGGAACTGATAGACCCGGCCCTGGTGGACCAGCATTGAGGTGCCGTCGGGAAAACCGCAGTCAAGATCCTCAAGCTCCCAGAGCTTCTCGCCGGTCTCGGCGTTGACGGCATAGATGCCGGCATTTTCGGAATTGACGAAGATACGCCCCTCGCTGTGGATGGCTGTCGGTCCGACGGCGTATTGGGGAGTGTCACTGAGGATGTCGATGGTCCACAGTTGCTCGCCGGTGGCCGGATTCCAGGCGCTGAGGTCGGGATCGCCCAGCAGGACCACCATATCCGTGCCGTTCGGGGTGGTCAGCAGCAGAGGTGAGCTCCAGGTTGCACTTTTGCGTTCGGACTTCCAGACCTGTTCACCGCTTTCGGCCTTGAAGGCGGCGATGTATTGCTCGTCACCCTCAAAGGCGGTGATGACCAGGTCACGATAGAGCAGGAGGGAATTGGTCAGGCCAAAGGTATTGGGGCCAGCCGGGCCCAGACTGACAATCCATTGCTGTTCGCCAGTGGTCAGATCCAGGGCCACCATTTGCCCGGTGGAGAAGGAGGCGAAGACCTGACGGCCATTGGTGGCGGGGGTGGCGGCAGCGAACAGGATACGGTCCCAACGGGCATCCATGGAGTCAATCTCCAGGTCGGCATCGCCGGTGTCACCCAGGGGGATATTGCTGCGCCATAACTCTTCGCCGGTGGCCAATGACAGGCAGATCACCGCCCGGTCGTCGCTGTCGGCGGCGGTGATGATGACCCGGTCCTCCCAGATCAGGGGCGCTGACCAACCCGGCAGATCGATATCGACCCGCCACAGCAGGTCGTCAGCCGTCCAGGCCGTGCGATAGCTGCCTTCAGGTGCCAGGCCGATGCCCAGTGGGCCACGGAAGACCGGGCTGTTGCGCAGGAAGCCCTCAGGCAGGGTCTCGCTGGCGGTCAGGGTGGCCAGAGTGATGAGGCTGAGGATCAGGCTGCGCATGGTGCGGCTCCTAAGGACTGGTGAGGGACCAAGATATGGCCAGAGCACGGGCAGTTATGGCCCCAAGCGTTGACATGCAAGGGGGCAGCATCGGCCCTCTGCTTGTGCCATGGCTGATGGATGATACACGGATGACGATGCGCACATCCCCCTACATGATACCTCAGCCGTCGAGGTGGCGTTGAGCTCCGCCTTTGACGTGATCGTGGTCGGGGCCGGTCATGCCGGCATCGAGGCGGCAGCAGCGGCGGCCCGGATCGGCTGCCGCGCCGCCCTGGTGACCGGCAACCTCGATACCATCGCCCTGATGAGCTGCAATCCGGCCATGGGCGGTCTGGCCAAGGGCCAGCTGGTACGCGAGATCGATGCCCTGGGCGGCCTGATGGCCCGGGCCACCGATGTCTGCGGCATCCACTTCCGCATCCTTGGTCGCAGCAAGGGGCCGGCTATGTGGAGCCCTCGGGCCCAGTGCGACAAGCGGGCCTACACCGCCTGGGTCAAGGGGGCGATCGAGGCCTGCGACGGGGTCTTCCCGCTCCAGGGCGAGGTCGTCGACCTGATGGATGACCAGGGCCGGATCACCGGCGTGGTGCTGGCCGATGGCCGGCGCCTGGCGGCCAGGGCGGTGGTGCTGACCACCGGCACCTTCCTCAACGGTCTGATCCATCAGGGCCAGGTGCAGATGCCCGGTGGCCGTCTGGGGGATCACGCCGCCACCCGGCTGAGTGCCGCCTTGCAGCGCCTGGGCCTGCCCCTGCGGCGCATGAAGACCGGGACCCCGCCCCGGATCCATGCTGCCAGCATCGACTATGCCTGCTGCGAAGAGCAGCCGGGCGATGATGATCCCCGCCCCTTCAGCTTTGCGACCGGCCAGCAGGTGGCCAACCGCATCAGTTGCTGGACCTGCCACAGCGAGCCGGCGGCCCATGCCATCATCCGCGCCAACCGTGATCGGGCCCCCTTGTTCAACGGCCAGATCGCCTCGATCGGGCCGCGCTACTGCCCGTCGATTGAGGACAAGGTGATGCGCTTCGCCGATCGCGAGCGCCATCAGCTGCACCTCGAACCGGAGGGCCTGCAGACCCGTGAGGTCTACGTCAACGGCCTGTCGACCAGCCTGCCGATCGACGTCCAGGACCAGGTCCTGGCCGCCATCCCGGCCCTGCGTCGGGCCCATGTCCTGCGTTACGGCTATGCCATCGAATACGACATGGTGCCCAGCAGCGCCATCGACCATCGTCTGGCCGTCATTGCCGTGCCAGGCCTGTACCTGGCCGGGCAGATCAACGGCACCTCCGGCTATGAGGAGGCCGCCTTCCAGGGCTTGGTCGCCGGGGCCAATGCGGCCCTGGCCCTGGCTGGTCGGGAGCCCCTGCTGATCGGCCGTGATCAGGCCTATGGCGGGGTGATGATCGACGACCTGGTCCACCGGGTTCCCGACGAACCCTATCGCATGTTCACCAGTCGGGCCGAATACCGTCTCCTGCTGCGCAGTGACAACGCCGACCGCCGCCTGGTGCCGCTGGCCCATCGCTGTGGCCTGGTTGACGACGACCGGGCTGCTGCGGTAGCGGCCAAACAGGCGGCGATCAGCGTCCTGGTTCAGGCTGTCCCGCCCCGCCTGCGGGACCGCATCGCCGGCGAGGGCCTGGATCTGGCCGCCACCACGGCCCTGGTCCCAGCCCTGGCCGGCTCAGATCCGGCGATCGCCGAGGGGGCCTGGATCGAACTGCGCTACGCCGCCTACGTGGCCCGCCAGTGCGCCCAAGTGGCCCGCCTGGAGCGCCAACGGGCCCTCCCCCTGGCCCCGGATCTCGACTACGCCACGGTGCCGGGACTCTCGACCGAGGCCCGCCAGGCCCTGGTCCGCCATCGCCCCCCGACCCTGGCCGCCGCCGGAGCCCTGCCCGGCCTGCGTCCGGCCGACATTGAACAACTCTGGGCCTGGCTGCAACGGCGCGGGTGATGGACGTCTGTTTGTTAGGACCTACGAATGCGATCAAGAGGGTTGGGAGCCCGTGATGGAGCAGGGCGAGCGGGAGTCGTCGTCCATGGGCGTTGATGATGCAGGGGGATTATTGAACTACGAATATCGCACATCTCGCGAATGGAATCCGCCAGCGTGGATGTCAGCACGTTCGTGATGGCACCGTGCCATGGTCATCCCAGAAAAACCCATTCGCGTGATGCGTGGTTGACATCTGTTCTGGGGTCGCGGACGCCTTCGGCATCTCGTCCTGAGGATCGGGGGGATGGTTGGCCTGCAGGCCGTCGTGGTGCCCAGCGATCAGTTGTTCAGTACGTCGGCATTGGGCCGCATGTCGGTGAAGTGGGGGATGCGGGGGATGGTCCAGTCCTCGGTGCCGCTGCGGACCTGATCGATGGCGGCCTGGGGCAGGTCGATGCCCTGTTCGCGCAGGCGGGTCTGGATCTGGGCGGTCGGCAGATCGCCGGCGGCGGCGATGGCTTGGCGTTCGGCAGCGGTGGGGCCGACCAGCATCACGCCCTGATGCTGGAATGAGTCACGCACACCCCGGGTGGTGGCGATGCCCACCACGGTGGTGAAGACCGAGCGGGCGAAGCTGACCCCGTCGAACTCGATGTAGGCGATGGCGTTGGCCTGCTGGCTGCGGTCCCAGCCGGCCGGCGGCGAGCGCTGGTCGTCCTTGTAATGGGTCAGAACCGCCTGACGCAGCTCATTGACGATGCCGGAGCGTTGTCGTTCGTGGGTCCAGGTGATGCTGTTGTCGGGGCCCCGGCCCTCGGCGGCCCGGCGGCGCATGAGTTCGGACAGGATGCGACCGTCGATGCGGGCCTCCTCGACGCCGATGTGGCTGGTGCCCAGCAGGACCCGGCAGGTGAGGGGGGCGCTGCCGCCCTCGTCGTCGATGGCCGCCAGATAGGCCTGACGGTGGATGTGGCGGCCGGCCGGCAGTTCGGGATAGAGGGTGTAGCGACCACCGGTGAAGCGTTGCCAGCCGGGATTGCGGTCGGGGTCGACCGGGTCGGGGCTGGCGATCACCAGGTTGTTGCGTTCGTGATGCTCCTCAGCGCGGCGCAGGTGGCGTTGGCCCTGGAACTGCCAGGGAACCGGCATGGTGATGATGTGGGCCAATCCGGCGGCCCGCTTGGCGTAGATGGCTCCGCCCAGGACCTGGTGCTTACGGCCCTGGTAGCTGCCGATGATGTTCGACATCACAATGCCGCCGGGGGCCAGGATGGCGGTCAGTTCCTCGTAGAACTCGCGGGTCATCAGGTGCGGGGGGATGGTCGATCCGGCGGTGTAGGGATCGAGGATGATGACATCGTACTGCGGGACCCGCTGGGGATGGGCGTGATGGCGGACGAACAGGCGGGCGTCGGCCCGGGCCTGGATCAGGCGGGGCCGACCGGCGGTCTGGACCGGGGCTTCATCGGGGACCCGCTGGTCTTCGAGCCAGCGCAGGAAGGGATAGTGGTCGCGGACCATGTCGATGACCACCGGGTCGATGTCGACCACGGTGATGCTGGCGTTGGGGAAGTGATGGGTGAGCATCGCCACCCCGGCTCCTGAGCCCAGGCCGACGATCAGGATCTCGGGATCGGCCTGCCGTGGGTCGTCGCCGATGCGGTCCATGACCGTCTGGTTGAGCAGGACGGCGCTGGGATAGAGGCAGATGTAGCGGCTCTGGACCACGGTGCCGGGATTGGGCTTGGGCTGGCCGGCCGGCCAGGTGGCGTCAGGCGATGGGGTCTGGACCGGGAAGTCCTCCGGCATCAGGACATGGGCCAGGCGTTCTTGGGCCCCGTCGATGGCGGCGTATTGATCCCAGCGGGGATACAGGGCCACGCCGCCCTGGACGGCGTCGAAGAAGCGCAGCTGGGCGAAGCCCATGGTCTCGCTGACCACCCAC
>SLQH01000370.1 GCA_007131555.1 Planctomycetota bacterium
CATCGCCGGTCCGCGCAGTTCGATGACGGTATGCCCTGCGACCTGATGGTCCCAGCGCGTCGCCCGCTGCTCTTCCGGGCCCTCCTGCATGGCCATGGCGATATCCAGGACTCTGAGCAGACGCTGATTGAGTTCAGCTCCCGGCGTCAACCAGACCAGCACATTGAAATCAGGATCTTCGCCATCAGCACTGGGCCGCATCTTGGCGGCAGCTCCATAGGGCCCAGAGAACAAGGTCACCAGATCCTGGAGGCTGACGCCGATCATGTTCATGCCGGCGGTCATCTCCTGGAAGTCGTCAGGATGATGTTGCCGCAGATGGTCTTCCAGGCGCTGCACCGGCTGGGTGGGATGAGTGATGGCACCCAGGGCGGTAGCGCTGAAGGCTTCGCTGACCTCGGCGTGGTGAGACACCGAGACGCAGAACACGGTGTCCTCGCCCAGGGACTGCCAGGGGCGGAACTCTTCACCCAGCAGCGGGCCGGTCAGCAGCAGGCCGCAGGCGATGGTGTGCAGAAGGCGGATCATGGTTGCTCCTGTTGGTTGTCAGGCAATGGCAGGCGTCGTTGGGGAGGCTGATGATAGACGATCCCTGAAGCAGACTGCCGGGCATCAAAGAGAAAGGCCTCGCGGTTGTCCAGGAAATCAATGACATCAGTAATGGGAATGGCGAAGGCCAGGCCGTCGAAGAAGGTGAAGCCGGCACAGACCACCCCCACCACCTCGCCGCGGGCATTGAACAGCGGACCACCGCTGTTGCCGGGGTTGATGGAGGCATCGGTCTGCAAAAAGCGCAGATGGCCCAGGGTCCGGGTCATCGACGACACGATGCCCTGCGAGACGCTGCGTTCAAGACCCAGGGGATTGCCGATGGCAAAGATGAGGTCGCCGACCTCGACATTGTCCTGGGCCGACAAGGTCGCGGCAACCGGCGGGTCGTCTTCGAAATGCTTGGGATCCACTTGCAGGAGGGCCAGGTCACGCAAGGGCTGCAAGGCGATGATCCGCACATCGGAGATCTCATCACGTTGGTAGCTGTCGCCACGGCGCTGGAAACGGGTCACGCGGATCATGGTCTCCCGCTCAACAACATGAAAGTTGGTGAGCAGATAGCCGCGCTCATTGATGAAGAAGCCGGTGCCCAGACCACGGGGTGTGGTCACCATGACCACGGCGTCACCGTGGGTGCGCACCAGTTCGGGCACTGGTCTGGCCTGCAAGCGGCCCCGCCGGTACATGGCGCCCTCATCGGCAACGATGATGTCGGGATCATCTTGGAGGCGGTCGATGCTGGCTACATGCTGCCGATCCAGCAACAGCACCTGGGATCCCAGGTCCATCACCAGCGACGACCTGTCTTCACGCAGCAGGGGAGCGCGAATGCTGGCGCCACGATCCAAAACCACCTCAACCAGGCCGCTGTCCGGCAGTTGCGAGATCGGAATCAGGCCTTCGCCGGGATCTTCGGTCGGTTCCTGGCCGCTGATCGTCTGCAGGCAACAGGCCGCCAGCATGACGGTGCCGTAGCGACAGCACTGATGAAACAAGCCCTTCATTGCAGGTCCTCCTCTTGCGCCGCATAATAGATCAGCAAGCGATCATGGGTGATCAGGATCAGGTCTTGACGACCATCGCCGGTAAGGTCGCCGGCTGCCGCCAGACGGGGTTCTGGGCGCATCTCATTGTGACGATAGCCATAGGGGTAGCGTTGGTCGGTAAAGACCTGCCAGGACCACAGGGGGGCAAAGCCCTGGGCTGGGTCATAGATGGTGATGCGATGCTGGGCGTCATCGAAGGCGAGCAGTTCATGACGACCGTCGCCTGTGACATCAGCGCTGGCGATACGGTGTATGCCGCTGTCATCGTCGTTGTCACCCTTGCCCTCATAATCAATGACCTGGCGCATCTGCAATTCCCAGGGGCGACCGGCAGAGAGGCGTACCAGGCTTTGTTCGCGCTCCAGCACCAGGCCCAGATGCGGGTCTGTGACCACGCGGTTGCCGCCGGGAAGATCAAGGCTGTCCTGCAGGCGCAGGACCCCGGCTGCATCAGGGGCCAGGAGGTGGGCGCGGTTGCCGCCCTGTTCCAGAGCCAGGGCGCTGCCATCGTTGTGCAGGATCAGGTCGCTGAGGCGTTGGCCTTCCTCAAGCATGACCTGATCGGTGGCGTGGGCGCGTTCATCCAGCCATTGCAGCACCCCGTCGGCAATCCGCGCCGGTCGTGGCTCGTCGCCGGGCAGGTCTATGATGCGATACTGGCCCAGTTCCAGGCGCGCCAGATGAGGTGGCGTCAGGGATTGGGGCACACCGTCATCATCCAGTGACAGCAGGCGACCGTTGGGCGAGAACTGGTCTTGCACCAACAGTCGATCTGCCCCCATCCATTGGGCGCGCTGGGTGCGGGCCCCTGAGTCCGGATAACGACTGATCAGCGGTTCTGGCGCGCCGTCGACCCAGCGGGCCAGTTCCAGATCAGCGCCCAGGCGTTGTACCCACCACACCGTCGTGCCGACCCGTCCCAGGGCCAGGATGGCCCGGTCTTCGACGTCGTCGCGCGGTTGCCAGGGCTGCGGGAAGGTGAGGCGGCCGTCCTGCCAGGTGCTGGACAGCAGGTCGCCGGCTCCGTTGCGCCAGATCAACAGGCGCTGGCCAGCCGAGACCAGGCCCCGCACCTGGGCCACCCCAGGGTAGGTTTCGCCGAAGCTGAAGCCGTTGGCATCGACCTGCCAGGTCAAAAACCGTGGTTCTGAGCTATCGGCCAACACCAGGGTCGGCATTCCGTCCAACTCCATGCTGGCCCATTGACCGCGGTTGCTGAACAGCACCTGCTGGCGACCGCCGTAGGCATGTTCCTCGCCGCGCACGATGCCATAGCTGCGCAGTTCACCGCTGCCCCGCGACGGCAGGGCGACGATATGCGCTCCATCTGCGACGCTGTCGAAGACCTCAACGGTTTCAGCGCGGAAATCGCTCAGGTCGCCAATCGCTTGCGCCAGGCCCAGGTTGCCGTCCTGTAGGGGGCGCCAACGCAGGGAGGCTTCGCCTGAGCTGCGCCGCACCCAGTCGACCAGGTCGGTGGTGCCGTTGCCGGTGGCATCGGCCCACCACCAACCGCGTATGGCCAGACGCTCGCGTGGGCTCAACCACTGCGGACGGCTGTCTTCTGCGAGGCCGATCTTCTGGGTGCCCTCTTGAAAAGCGATGAGGACAAAAGCCTCGTCATCATGGCTCAGGAACTGCATGGAGACCCCATCCAGAACCCGCCCCGGCAGCAGATTGATGACCCGTTCTTCAACCAGGGGACCGCTGCCATCATCCCTGATCAGCGACAGGCGCGGACTGGGCCCGGTCAGGACCACCGCTCGGGGCCCGATGCCGGGAATGGTGGCGACCACCATGTTCAGAGGGAGCCCTTGCAGGAGCAGGGGATCCAGGGAGATTTCCGTCACCATGGGCGGATCGTTGGGGCGTCGGGGGCTGCCTGGCTGCCGCCGTTGGTCAGGCAGGAGGTAGCGCAAGGCCACGATCTCTGAGCGTCTGCGGTTGAGCAAGATGCCCGTATGGCGGCCATTGTTGCCAAGATCGGCAATCTCGATCTGGCTAGGCTGGTTGTTGAGGGCCAGAACCCGCATGGTATGCCAGCCGGGCAACTGCTCCTGGCAGGGCAGTTGTCCAGCGCACAGCAAAACCGCTGTGCAGAACACGGTTGGTAGAGCGCGATGCATGGGTGCTTGTCTCCCTTTCAAGATGACCTGCGCAATGATGCGCATGCGCCGGTATTGCCTGCGCCAGGTCCTGAGCGCAGCATCAAGACCTGAGCGTGTCTTTCACGGCGATGCGCGTCTGAACACCATAGCACGGTCCAATCGACCGATCAAGGGCTTCTCGTCGCCATGCTCGTTCGCCCCCACGTACAGTTGTCGGGAGGGGGCGCCAGGCGCTCGTGGGATATCTCGGCAGGGTCAGTGGCCACGGCTCACGTGATGGGCAGCAGCACCAGCAGTGAAGCCTGGGCCAGACCGACCAATGCCCCCAACAAGGCTCCCCAGACCTCAATGGCCCGCAGTTCGCGATGGGCCACCTCGGTGACCAGTCGTTCCAGGCCGTCCATTTCAAAGCCGGCGACCTTGGCCTCGGCCAAGGTGGCGATATCGATATGTTCGCCGGCCAGTTGTCCGAGGCGATCAATGATATCACCCTGACGGTCCACCAGTTCGCGCACCACACGGTCCCGGATGCCGGAAAACATCTGCGGTGAGAACAGGGCCCCGATCAACGGCATCTGCCGTAGTTCATCAGATTTGGCAGCAATGATATCATCGACGAAGGCCGCAAAGGTCGGTTCCAGATCAACGGTCTTGATCGGTTCAAGCATCTCGTCGATGCGCACCAGATCACGGGCCACCACTTGGCCGATGCGGCGGGCCAGTTCATGGCGGCGCCGAGGGATGAGCCCCTGCATGCCCCAGCGGGGCTGGCGTGGCCGGAACAGCATGCGGATCGCCAGCCAGTTGGTGGCGTAGCCGATACCAGCGCCGATCAAGGGGAAGAGCAGCCAGGGCAGCCAGGTCATGATTCAGGGCCCGTCAGGGAATAATCCGTACATCTCATGTGGTCTTTTACCGCCCTTCTACGTTGCTCTTCGCGCCTTGAAGGATCGATAAAATCGCTGCCTGATCTGCACAGATCATGTCCTTTTGCACCCTCAACGACGCCGTCGGGTTCGCCCGGCTCCTCCACCGGGTCGCCGACCCCGGGCGGGCTTGCCTGCGCGGGCCGGGCGGCGGCGACGCGGCGCGGCTGGTTGATTGGCGCCCTGCTGGACCTCAATCGCCGTGGTGGCTACGGCCATCCCGGATTCGGGGCGCTGGTCCGGTTCCTTGGCCAGCATCTTCAAGACCAGATCGCGCAGCGCCTTGGGGTGGTTGGGGGCCAAGGCATGCAGATCTGGCACCGGAGACTTGACGTGTTGGGTGACGATCTGCCGCGAAGTACCCTCGAACAGGGTGCGACCGGTCATGAGATGGAACAGGGAGGCCCCCAGGGCGTAGACGTCGGCCCGGCCATCAATCGCGCCCCCACGGGCCTGTTCGGGCGCCACATAGTGGGCACTGCCGAAGGCCCGGACCTGGTGGGCCACGCCATCGGCGCTGATCGGGGCGGCGATGCCCAGGTCGGCCAACTTGAAGACCCCATCGTCGGTGACCAGGATGTTGTCGGGCTTGACGTCGCGGTGGACCAGGCCTTGGCTCTCGCCATAGGCCAGGGCGTAGCCGATATCGACCAGCACCCGCAGACAGGTCTCGGCATCAATGGTGCCGTTGAGGCGCAGCAGGTCGCTGAGGCTGCCGCCCATCATCAGTTCCATCACCAGGAACAGTTCGCCATCTTGTTGGCAGACGTCGTGGACCTGAACCACGTTGGGATGGTTGAGACGGCCGGCACGCCGGGCCTCATTGAGGAAGTCCTTGACCCGGGCCGGGTCTTTC
>SLQH01000476.1 GCA_007131555.1 Planctomycetota bacterium
CCGATTACACAGAAGCCCGCCGCAGCGGGGTCACCACCCTGGTATTCAGCCTGATCGGCATCCTGAGCCTGTTCATCATCGCCTATCGCAGTCTGCGCCTGGGCCTGCTGATCCTGACCTGTCTGGCTCCAGCGGTGGTTGCCTCCCTAGGTCTGGCGGCCTGGGTGATGGGTGGAGAACTGAGCCTGGTGATTGGAGCCTTCGCCGCCATCCTCCTGGGCCTGGGCGTCGACTTCATCATCCATATGCATAATGCTTTTGGCTGGTTCCTGGCCGAAGAACCCTGCCCAGAGGGTGACTGCCCACGCCAGGCACGTGCCGCCGCCGCCATACACGCCTGCGAACGCACCGGGCGGGGCATCATCGCCGGCGCCATCACCACCGTCGGCACCTTCCTGATCCTCACCTTCAGCAACTATCGGGGCCTGTATGAGATGGGCGTGGTCTGCGGCCTCGGCTTGCTGGTCATCCTGATCCAGGTCTTCACAGCCGTCCCCGCCTTTCTGACCCTGTGGGGCACGACCCGTCCCCACACCTCACACCTGTTGTGGCGCTACGCCCAGAAGTTGCTGCGGCGGCCCAAACCCTGGGCTCTGGGTCTAGGCACCGTCCTGACCGTGACCGTCATCCTGGCCTTCAGCCACCAGCCGATCATGCGCTTCGAGCGTGATCCCTATCGCCTACGACCGCGCCATGACCCGGTCTTCGACCGGATGCTGGACCTGGGGCGCATGACCCAGTTACGCGCCAGCGGCCATGAACTGCTGTTCCGTGGTGATGACGAAGAAGCCATCATGGATGCGGCGGCCATGATGACCCGGCGCATTGAAGCGCTCCGTGGCGATCTGGAACTGACGGTCACCGCTGATTGCCAGGTCGATTACCCGGATGCCATCTTGCAGGTCACCGGCCTGGACGACGCCCCTCCCGAACTGGTGCTGGGGCGCATGGAACTGTCTACCCCGCTGGGCCCCATACTGTTCACCAAACGCCTCAGCGATGGTTTTAGCGGCCTCACTGATGATCAGGGCAAGCCCGTACCAGGAGTGATCCCGGCCGGCAGCACGATCATCCTCCGCTCCTTCGTGCTCAATCGGCATCAGGTCCTTGATGCGGTTGCAGGCCCCACCCGACAACGGGAAATCCTGGCCCGGATGGCTGATCCCGATCATGATGGCCCTGGTTTCGACTGGCCTGGTATCGAGCAACTGATAGCGGCTCAGGACGAGCGTCATCACGAGATGTTTGGGGCCTTCTTCAACGACCTGCACGACATGGCCAGCCGTAGTCGCGCAGGCCAACCCTTGTTGCCCAGTCAACTCCTCGGCACGCCCCTGGAGCCGCTCATCCGCACCATCCTCCGCCGCCATGACGGACACTGGCTGTTGCGCATGCCCCTGCCCTTTCGCAGCTATCCCAATCACTATCACAGCGATGAGATCTTCACCCTGCTGGGCCTCGCAGACCAGGGCCAGGACAGCAGCGTCACCACAGCAAGCGGAGTCCATATCGGCTCGTCGGGCTTCCCCAGCATCGTCCACTTCATGCAGGATAGCCTGCACCGCGACCTGTCCCGCCTGACCACCCTGGCGGCGATTGTGACCGGCCTCATCCTCCTGATCATGACCCGCTCACTGGCCGATGCCGGTCGTTGTGTCATCACCCTGCTCGGCGGCCTGGTGGTGGGCCTGGCCATCCTGCAACGCAGTGGCCACGCCTGGGATATGATGAACATCGCCATGATCCCCTTGATCATCGGCATCGGCATCGATAACGGCATCCATTTCACAACCGCCCTGCGTCATCATCCGCGCACTCCATCAGGAGTGATCCGGGCCATGACCGAAACCGGGCACCCCATCCTCATGACCTCGTTGACCACCATCATCGGTTTCGGTAGTCTGCTGTTGAACCATTACCGTGGCATCCAGGGCGTCGGCCTCACGGCCGTCATCGGAGTCGGAGCCTGTCTGCTGGTCTGCATGGTCGCCCTGCCCCTGCTGGCCCTCATCGGCACCCATCCCAGCCGCATCACCCTGCAGGCCATGGAACACAAGCAGCGCGCCACCAGCCAGGATGAAGACGATCCAGGCCAACCATGAACGAACAACGCCTCCTAGATCTCGCCCGACACAACGGTTTCATCACCGCTGCGGACATCAGCAAGGCCAGCGCCGAGGCGACCCGCATCTCCACCGATGGCGTGTCGGTAACCGCCCTTGATGTCCTCATGAGTCGGGGCCTGCTTGATGATGACCAGATCGCCGACCTGCAGGGCGTCGACGACACGGCCAGCCTCCCCTCCCCTCCGCCTGGCTACCGCATCCTGGCCCGCCTCGGCGGGGGCGGCATGGGCAATGTGTTCCTGGCCACCGCTCTCAGCGATGACTGCCAAGTGGCCATCAAGATGCTCCCTGCCCATCTGGTCAATGATGAGGAGTACCGGGCCCGCTTCCAACGCGAGGTACAGGCCCTCGATGCGCTTGACCATCCCCATATCATCGGCTTCAAGGGCGCCGGTCGTCACCAGGATTCCCCGTACTTGGTGATGGACCACCATCCTGGATGCGATCTCAAGCAGCACCTACGTGAACAAGGGGCCTTGAGTCTGGTCGAAGCCTGGCACCTGCTCCTGCAGATGACCGAGGCCCTGCACCACTGTGCACAACGCGGCATCGTCCATCGCGATGTCAAACCATCCAATATCATCCTCACCCCGGCCCGACCGCGTCATCGCGAACCGTTTTGCGCCATCCTCATCGACTTTGGTCTGGCCAAGGGTGCCGCCAGTGACTGCCTGATCGGAAACCCCCTGACCGGTACCGGCATCGCGGTTGGAACCCCACACTACATGAGTCCTGAGGCCGCCACCGGCAGCAAGGCGCTGGATCCGCGTCTCGACATCTATTCCCTGGCCGCCACCGTGGTCCATGCCCTTCAGGGCAAGACCCTCTATAGTGGTCGCTCCTCAGCGGTGATCATGTACCAACAGGCCACCGCCGCACCGGACCTGCAACCCCTCAAGGGCCTGGGCGTCTCCACTGACCTGCAAGCCCTGCTGGAAGACATGCTGAGCAAAGACCAGGGCCATCGTCTGATCGACTGGGACGCAGTTCTCAAACGCATCGCCGCCATCCGCCCTCCTGCCGGCAGCGAGGAACCATCAACCGGACTGGCCGCCCGACAGCGCCGCCGTCCCCGCATGATAGCCACCATCGCCCTCAGCGGCCTGGCCGTGATCCTGCTGATCGCCGGACTCATCCTGACCCTGGCCGGCCAGGGAGAGCGCATCGTCCCGGTGACCCCCCAGAACTGGACTACGGTCCTCGCTGAACTGGATCATCGAGCCGAAGGGGACGTGATCCTCGACCTGGCTCCGGGAACCTACCCCATCACCACCCCATTGGCTTTGGGGAAACGCTCCCTGACCATGCGGGGGCCTGATGCCGTGCTCAGCGCCCAGGCCGACCTTGATCATCTCATACACTGGCAACCAGCCGACCAGACCCAACGCCTGCTTCTGGTCGACATCACCCTGCAAGGGGCCGGGTTGACCCAACATGGTGGACGGCTGCAATTGCGCCGCGTGCGCATCCAGGCCGCCGATACCGCCGTGACCACCCAAGACGGCCACTGTGAAGCCCATGAACTCGACATCAGCGATGTCGATCACGCCCTGGTCATCAATGACTCCACGGTGCATATCAACCAGGCCGTCATCAAGGCCCGACAGAGCCTGCTCCAGGGTGATCAGGGCCGCCTCCATCTCAACAATTGCCGTCTGGTGAGCGACGATCGTTTTGACAGCGATCTTCCCGCCGTCACCTGGCATGGCGGCACGATGCGCTGGGAGGACGTCCACATCACCGCCCGTCATCGCCGCACAGCCATCATGCTGAGCGCTCTCGACTGGGGTGAATGGCGCAGCGTGAAGATCATCGGTGCCAGCCTGGCAATCCGGTCCCAAGACAGCCATCTGAGCGTCATCCAGGGCCTGGACATCGAAGCCACCGATATCGGCCTGCACTGGCACGGCGCCATCCCCCAGGCCCGGGCCTGGCGCAACCTGACCATCACCGCTCCCCAGCCCACCATCGGCATCGACATACCCTGATATGCAAGCTCTGATCTTAAAAACGGCGGTTGGGCTTTGGACATTGGACTATAGACTTCCTACTCAAGCGGATATACGCAGCCAGAATCGGCTCACCCTCTGGGTGAAAGCGCGAACATGTCCATATCGCATTGAAGAGCAACCCTACAGCCTCCAGCCTAAAGCCTACAGCCGGATGTAGGCTGATCCCGAAAGGCACGGCATGAGTGACACCATCCTGATCGTCGATGATGAACCAGCCATCCGCCACGCCATCGTACGCGCCTTCCCCTCCCATACCGTCATTGAGGCCGAGACCATCGCCGTCGCCCTCGAACGGATGGCTGATGGCTATCCCGATCTGGTCCTGCTGGACCAGCAACTGCCTGACGGCCAGGGCCTGGAGGCCATCGCCCGCATCCGGGCCATCGACCCTGAAGTCCCGGTCCTGCTGCTGACCGGCCATGGCTCCACCGATCTGGCCGTCGAGGCCCTCAAGAACGGCATCGAGGACTACCTGGAAAAGCCCTTCAAGATCGAACGCCTGCGCCGCTCGGTCGAACTCCTGCTGGACCGCCAGCGACTGGGCCGCCAGGTCGCCAAGCTGACCGGGCGCAGCAGCGGCCGCAGCCACATGGTGGCCAGCAGCGCCGGCATGAAGAAGGTCCTGCAACTGATCAAACGAGTGGCGGCTGTGCCAGCCACCACGGTCCTGATCCAGGGTGAGAGCGGAGTCGGCAAGGAACTGGTCGCCCGGGCCATCCATGAACGCTCCAGCCGGGCCGACAAGTCCTTCATCGCCATCAACTGCGCGGCCCTGTCCGAACACCTCCTGGAGGCCGAACTGTTCGGCTATGAAAAGGGCGCCTTCACCGGGGCCGACAGCCGGGGCAAGGCCGGCCTGTTCGAGGCCGCCAACGGCGGCACCATCCTGTTGGATGAGGTCGGCGAGATGCCGCTCAACCTCCAGACCAAGCTCCTGCGGGTCCTCCAGGAGCGCCGCTTCCGCCGGGTCGGAGGCCTTGAGGACCAGGAGGTCGACGTCCGGGTGGTGGCCGCCACCAACCGCGACCTGCGCCGCGAGGTCGCCGCCGGGCGCTTCCGTCAGGATCTCTACTACCGCCTGCGGGTGGTGCCGATCTTGGTCCCGCCCCTGCGCGAACGCCCCGATGACATCCTGCCCCTGGCTGACAGCCTGCGTGAGCGTCTGGCTGGGGAACTGGGCCGCCCCGAGACCCGCTTCAGCCCCGCCGCCCAGGAGGCCATGCGCAGCTATGCCTGGCCGGGCAACGTCCGGGAACTGGCCAACGCTGTGGAGCGCGGGCTGATCGCCGCCGCCGCCGACCTCATCGAGGCCGAGGAC
>SLQH01000457.1 GCA_007131555.1 Planctomycetota bacterium
ACCGTCGCTGCCATGCGGGAGTGGTCCCGACAGCAACAGGCCAACGCCACCCCGATCGCCCTGGTCCCAACCATGGGGGCCCTGCACGAGGGCCACCTGAGCCTGATCAAGGCCGCCCGGGCCAGCGGCGGGGCGGTGGTGGTGTCGATCTTCGTCAATCCGACCCAGTTCGACGATCCCGGCGATCTGGAGGCCTATCCGGTGACCCTGGAGGACGACCTCGCCGCCTGCCGGGCGGCCGGGGTTGAAGCCGTGTTCACCCCCCCGGTCGAGGCCATGTACCCACGCGGCTGCGCCACCTTCGTCGAGGTCTTCGGCAGCCTCAGCGACAAGCTCTGCGGAGCGGTGCGGCCCGGTCATTTCCGGGGCGTGTGCACAGTGGTCTGCAAGCTCTTCAACATCATCCAGCCGGAGGTCGCGGTGTTCGGAGCCAAGGACCTCCAGCAGGTGCTGATCGTCCAGCGCATGATCGAGGACCTGCTGCTGCCGATCCGGCTGGAGGTCTGTCCGACGGTGCGCGAGGCCGACGGCCTGGCCATGAGCAGCCGCAACCGCCGTCTGGGCGAGCAGGGCCGACGCAAGGCCCGCAGCCTGATCATCGGCCTGGAGGCGGCCCGTCAGGCCTTCGTCGACGGTGAGCGCAGCAGCATGCATCTGATCGAGATCTGCGCCGCGGAGATCCTCCAACATCCCGATGTTGAACTCGACTACGCCGAGGTCGTCGATCTGGCCGGCTTTGTCGATTGCAACGAGGCCCATGCCGGCTGCGTGTTGGCCTTGGCAGCCTATATTGACGGTGTGCGCCTGATCGACCACATCCACCTCGGTGGGGCGGCGGTGGCCACCGGAGACGCCGACTGATGCCGGTCGATGTCTTCGCCGACATGAATGAGCGCCAGCGCGAGGCCATCGCCCATATCGACGGCCCCCTGCTGGTGGTGGCCGGGGCCGGCTCAGGCAAGACCCGGGTCATCACCCACCGCATCGCCCATCTCATCCAGCGCGGGGTGCGCCCCGACCACATCCTGGCCATCACCTTCACCAACAAGGCGGCCGGCGAGATGCAGGAGCGGGTCGAGGGCCTGCTGCATCTGCGCACCCCCTGGATCGCCACCTTCCACAGCGCCGCGATGCGCATCCTCAAACTCGAACAGCGTCATCTCGGCCTGGCCCACCCCTTCACCATCATCGACGCCGACGACCAGCTCAAGGCCTGGCGCCGGGTCCTGGAACGCCTGGGGATCGACTCCAAGGACCTTGATCCCAGGGTCGTGGCGGCCCAGGTGAGCCGCTGGAAGAACGAGCTCAAGAGCCACACCGAGGTCGCCCGACTCAACGCCCATGAGGGCCGCGACCCCTATGAGGACGATCGCATCCTGGCCTGCTACCGGGCCTATGTGGCCCAATGCCGTGAGGAATGCGTCTTCGACTTCGATGACCTGCTGTTCGAGACGGTAGCCCTGTTCGAGCGTGAGCCGGAGGTCCTGGCCCGCTACCGCGAACGCTTCCCCTACATCCTGATCGATGAGTACCAGGACACCAACCATGCCCAGTACCGCTTCTTCCGCCTGCTGGGCGAGCATGGCAACATCTGTGCCACCGGTGACCCGGATCAGGCCATCTATGGCTGGCGCGGGGCTGACATCAGCAACATCCTGCGCTTCGAGCAGGACTACCCCGACTGCCGGGTGGTGCTGCTGGAACAGAACTACCGCAGCACCAAGACCATTCTCGCCGCCGCCCAGGCGGTGGTCGAGCACAACACCCAGCGCAAGCCCAAGACCATCTTCACCGACAATCCCCAGGGCGAGCCGATCCGTCTGATCACCGTCGACGACCAGGACGACGAGGCCATGGCCGTGGCCGCCGCCGTCGACCGCATGCACGCTGACGGAGTGCCCTATCATGACATCGCGGTGTTCTACCGCATGAACGCCCAGAGCCGCACGGTCGAGGAATGGTTGATCCGCCGAGCCGTCCCCTACCGCATCATCGGCGGCACCCGTTTCTACGACCGGGCCGAGGTCAAGGACCTGCTGGCCTACAGCCGCCTGCTGATCAACCCCCGCGACCTCGCCAGCCTGCTGCGCATCATCAACGTCCCCCGCCGGGGCATCGGCGACCAGACCCTGGCCCAGCTGCGCGGCCTGGCCCAGCAGGCGGGCGTGCCACCCTTCGAGGTCCTGATGACTGAGGACCTGCTGGAACGGGTTGCGGTCGGGCGGGCCGCCAAACCCCTACGAGCCTTCGCCGCCCTGATGCGCCGCCTGATGGCTGAAGATCTCAATGATGCCGCCGCCTGCCTGCAACGGATCATGGACCTCACCGATCTCGCCCAGCACTATGAGCGGACCGATCCCGAGAAGGCCGCCGAGCGGGTCGACAACCTGATGGAGGCTCTGACCGCAGCCGAGCAGTTCGGCGAGACCCGGCCCGGCGCCGGCCTGGAGGCCTTCCTCGACCATGTCAGCCTGCTGACCTCCCAGGACAACCGTGGCACCAGCGACCAGATGGTGCTGATGACCCTGCATGCGGCCAAGGGCCTGGAGTTCCCCTACGTCTTCATCGTCGGCTGTGAACAGGGCATCCTGCCCCTGATCCGCAAGGGCCAGCAACCCGACTACGAGGAGGAACGGCGGCTGATGTATGTCGGCATCACCCGGGCCATGCAGCGTCTGTACCTGTCCTGTGCCGCCTCGCGCCGGGTCTACAACGAGTGGATCAACTACGAACCAAGCATGTTCCTGGCTGAGATCCCCGACCACTGCATCGACCACGCCAGCCGGCGCCGCCGACCCCAGGCCTACGGCCACATCCCGATGCGCGATGGCCCTGGCTATCCGGGAGCCAGCATGGCTGGCCACATCCGGGGCGAGCATGATGACCAGGAGGCCGCCCAACTGCTTGAACAACTCAAGGGCCGGCTGCTGACCAGCGGTGCGGCCCTCAAGCAGGCCCTCAATGCCAGCCATACCAACCGCCCGCCCCGCCGGGCCGACCTCAAGCTCAAGCCCGGCATGGCCATCATCCACCAGACCCTCGGCCCCGGCACCGTAGTGCGCCTCAGCGGCCGGGCCCAGGCGGCCAGGATCACCATCGACTTCCAGGGCGTCGGCCGCCGCACCCTGGCCCTGCCGCCGACCATGGCCCAACTGCGACTGCCGTGATCAGGAATCCGCATGCACCTTGACATCGTGGTCTACGAACATGCCGCCCGCTGCCTGGACCTGCGCCCATGGACGGTCTCGAGTGACGCCACCCTGTTGGCCGATGCCCATCACGCTGCCCATGTCCGCTATGGCCACGCCCCCCTGAACCTGGGCATCGACATCTACAACATCGAGGCCGAGGCCTACGGGGCCAGGGTTGATGAGCCGCTGGCCGATGGCCTGCCATCGATCAACGCCCATCCCTGCACCGACCTGGCGGCGGTGCTGGACCTGCACATCGACGACTGGTCACAGGCCGGCCGGGTGCCGATGCTGATCGCCGCCGCCCAGCGCCTGCGCCAGACCCTGCCCGAGGTCCCCCTGCGCATCCCCCTGTGCGGGCCCTTCTCCCTGGCCACCCATCTGCTCGGCCTGGAAACCGTGCTGATGGCCCTGTTCGAGGATCCGCAGACCCTGGCCGCCGCCTGCCGTCACCTGGCCCTGGGCCAGGAACGCCTGATCCGGACCCTGCACGACCACGAGTTGTCGGTCTCGCTGTTCGAGTCGGCGGCCACCCCGCCGCTGGTCCCACCGGACTGCTTCACCGACATCATCGCCCCTTGCCTGGAGCATCTGTGCGCCGTCGCCCGGCACCCGGCCCTGATCATCGGAGGTGACACCCTGGCCATCCTGCCGGACATGCTGACTCTCGGAGCCGGGGCCATCATCTGCCCGGTGGAGACCGACCAGGCGGCCTTCCTCGACCGCCTGCCCGGCGACGACGGCCCGATGGTCCGCGTCAACATGGACCCGGCGGTCTTCGCCGCCGCCGATCCCCAGCGCGCCTGCACCGAGGCCGGGCGGGTGGCCAGCCTAATCCAGGACCGGCCACGGTGCAGCCTCGGCAGCGGCATCCTGCCCCTTGATGCCCAGGCCGGGACCGTGCAGGCGGTCAAGGACCATCTGGCACGGATCTGACAAAGCGCTTCGCGCTCTTTTCAAACTGGCCGATCGGGAGCTACCCTCTAACAGCAAGGGTGTTCAGCAACGGCGATCCTTGGGCTTCAGCGCACGGCGATTGAGAAGAAATGATTCTGAATCGTTACCGCATGTCATGGTTCCGCCCCTTCAGGGCGGTGATGGAAATGCGCCGCCGTACCCAGGGCGTTGCCCTGGGTAGAAGGCCAGCACCATCACCGAGCCCTGAAGGGGCGAAATATCATGGTCTATGCTGAGCTGGAGATCGGCGGTTTTAGGGGCGTCGCTGCGAGTGCCAAGGAACAGGCTGACATGTCGCCTGGCTTGGCCTTTTTGCACATTCAACCAGTCACCACAGCCCATCACAGAGCACCGGGCATTGGCGGGTAGGGATTTCCGAGACGAGCGTGAGCCAGATCGCCGGCAGCAATAGTGTAGGGCAGCTCCCTGAGAACCAGGCCGCCAACAAACGACAGCACCCAAGCAATCTGTTGGCAAACAGCCTGCTTGGGTGCCTGAGTGTATGACTGAGTCGTCTAGCGTTTAGCGTTTAGCGGGCGTAGAACTCGATGACCTTCTGGATGTCCACCTCGATGGGAAGCTGCTCACGGGTGGGAATGCCCTCGACCGTAACCGTAAAGGTATCCAGATCAATCTTGAGACCGGACGGCGGCTCGCAGATGGGGTTGTTGGCGCTGACGCGGATATCCTCACGGGTCAGACACTTGGGACGCAGAGCAAAGCTGTTGCCAACCTTGATCAGCTGACTGGGGGTCTTGGCGCGGTGGCCATTGACATTGACATGGCCGTGCGACACCAACTGGCGAGCCGCAGGGATGGTACGGGCAAAGCCAGCCCGCCACACCATGTTGTCAAGACGGGACTCCAGGAGATGCAGCAGATTGCTGCCGGTATCGCCCTTGAGCCGGGCCGCTGTCTGATAGCAACGCAGGAGCTGATGCTCGCTCAGGCCATAATGGAAACGCAGCTTCTGCTTTTCGCGCAGACGGGCGCCATGCTCAGAGAGCTTGGGGAAACGACGATTCATGGCGGCGGCATGGCCAGGAGGCGTGGGCCGACGTGACATGCTCTTGGTGGTCAAACCCGGCAGGTCGCACCCCAGGCGACGCAGCACTTTGACGCGAGGACCAGTATGACGTGACATAACTCACTCCTTTGACCCCTGGTCGGCAACAGCGCAGACCACGGCCTTGGCGGCGGGGAGGGCATGATGAGCATCCACAACGGAATGCAACCAGCGATTTTCCAGACTGCCCCAGGAGTCTGTCGGGAATTGCCACCGAGCATGGCGCAGGGCATTTCAC
>SLQH01000013.1 GCA_007131555.1 Planctomycetota bacterium
GCGGGGCCGCCCGGGCCCATGAGCCGGTGGCACTTGAGGTGGAACTGGTGCGCGATATCCAGGCTGCCGCCGGCGAGGCCTGGCTGGATGCCAGCCCAGCCTGGCGGGCCGGCTTTGCCGAGGCTTTCGCTGACCAGACCATCCGGGCCCAGATCCATGCCGATCAGCAGGTCGAGGTCGAGGCCGGTCGTCAGGCCGGACAGGGCGCCCGCGCCGTAGATCCTCCCCTGACCATCACCCATCGCGGGCGCAGCGATGGCGCCGGCCTGCTGCTGTTCGACCTGCCGCCGACCCTGGTCGATCGGGCCTATCGGGTGACGGCCACCATCGATCGCCCGGAGGTGATGGTCGAAAACCGGGCCAGCCATGGGGCCGCCGCCCATTGGACGGCCAGGGCCGTGGCCTGGGCCGATCGCCCCCTGGTCCGCCCCGGCGACAGCCTCCATTGGAAGGCCCTGCTGCGTTCCTTTGATGGTACCCGCCTGCGCCTGCCGGTGGGCAGCGTGCGGACCACCCTGCGCTGCGGGGATACGGTACTCGATGAGCAGGACCTGGCCCTGGCCGATGACGGCACCGTGCATGGCACGGTGGCCATCCCCCCAGCCATTGATGGCCACATCATCACCCTGCAGCTTGATGACGGTCCGCGCCATCACCTGGCCCGCCTCCACCGCAGCGCCCTGCCAGAGATCAGCGCCGAGATCCTCGACCTGGGCCCGCAACGCCAGATCCGGGCCGGAGAGCCCATCCCCCTGCGCCTGCACCTGCGCGACCGTCACGGCGAAGGCCTGGGCGAGGTCAGCGTCACCGCCACCGTCACCGGCCATGATCTCAATGACCACGCCCTGCCCGGCTGGACCCAAGAAAGCACCAGCGACCTGGGCGGACTGGCGGTGTGGTCCATCCCCACCATCAGCGCGCAGCCGGCCCTGTACCGCATCGCCCTCACCTTCAGCCATGCCGGACAGGACTACCGCTACGACCATCAGGTCCGCACCCGCCTGTTCCCCTTCGGCTGTGACCTGGAATTGCGCGAACGCCGCCTGCGGGTCGGCGACACCCTGCGTCTGGAGGCCCGTTTCCCGGCTGATGCCGAGCTGCACCTGTGGCTGGCTGATGATGATGGCCGGCGCCTGTCAGAACCGGTGGTCATCAGAGGTCGCGAAGATGCCTGGACCACCGCCAGCATCCCCCTGGAGACGAGCCATGTCGGGGCCACCCGCCTGGTGGTCGCCAGCCCGGTGCTCAGCGGACCCATGCCGGAACGTCATCTGAGCATCGAGGTCGCAGCCCGCCCGCACCCCGACGCCGGCACCGCCACCACCCTGGCCCTGACCCCCCAGCGCCACCGCGTCGATCCGGGCGAGACCCTGCCGGTGGCCGTGGCTGGCGGGGCGCCGGGCGCAACCGTCGTGCTGCTGGTCGGCGACCGGGTGTTGCGCCATCACAGCGCCCAGACCATCAGCCAGGCCGCCACCGCCTTCAACCTGGAGGTGGCCGAGGACTGGGGCCCGGCGACCCGTCTGAGCGCGGTGACCTATGTCCCCGGCCACGGCTTCACCCGGGCCGAACCCGTGACCCTGGAGATCCGCCCCATTGATCGCCTCCTGCGCCTGACCATCACCACCGACCACGACGACTACCAGCCCGGCGATGAAGTCCAGGGCCATGTCACCGTGGTCGACTGGCAGGACCAGCCGGTGGCGGATGTCCGCCTCAGCCTGGGAGCCATCGATGCCATGCTCTACCAGTTGGCCGAGGATCACACGCCGGATCTATGGCGCTTCTTCCACCACTACGACCGCCCCTGGACCATCCAACTGGGAGAGGCTGTGCAGATCGACACCCCGCAGGCGGTGTACTGGCGATCGGTGATCAGGCGTTGGCATACGAGCCTGCCATTCATGGCCATCGGCGCAGGTGGTGGTCGCGCCGGCTTGTACGGCAGCCGATCAGGCCGTAGCCGTCGTCAAGTTGTCGGTAGCGTTCCCCTGGCCCTCCACCAGCCCGACATCGAACGCATCCACTGGTCCGCCGATCTGCGCACCGATGCCGCCGGGCGGGCCAGCTTCCGCTTCACCCTGCCCGACAGTCCGGGGCGCTGGCGCCTGACAGCCCGGGCCAATGACGCCTCGCACCGAGTGATGGTCGGCGAGATCCGCCAGCACGTCAGCGCCCATCTGCCGGTCCAGGCCCGGCTCCATGCTCCGCCCCAGGCCATGGCCGGGGACGACCTCACCGTGCACCTGATCCTGGTCAATCGCCGGGACGACGACAGCCCGATACGGATCACGGGCCTGGGCCATGACCAGACCATCACCCTGCCCCCCCTGGGTCGCCGGGCCCTGGAACTGCCTCTCACCATGCCCGCTGGCGATGGCCCCCTGCTGTGGCATGCCGGTAGTTTCGGGCAGCGGGCCGAACTGACCGTGGAGGTCACTCCCCAGATCCCCGGTGCCCAGACCAGACGGATCACGGCCCAGAGCCTAATCCGCGCTCCCGGACTGGTCAGATCGCTCGACAGTTGCCAAAGTGACGTGATCGGAGCCGATCAACGCCTGGCGCTGCCCCTGCGTGACGGTCACTACAGCGCCATTCATCTCCATCTGCAGGCCTACAGCGACGGTGGGGCCCGGGCCCGGGACTGGCTGGCTCCCCCCAGTAGCGGTGGCCGGGGCATCCTCCGGGCCTTGATCCACTTGAGCGGCGAGCAGCAACGGGAGGCCCTGGCGACATTGTGGCCACAACTGCAGCAGGACCTGCCCGGCATCCTCATCACCCAGATCGCCCACGAACGCGGCGCCGTGGTGGCCGGGGCCAGTACCCGTCTACCGGGGGCCATCGGTGACTGGCTGCTGGCCCGTGGTCGGCGACTGGGTCAGGGTCTGCCCCGACCCCAACGCAGCGGCGTCGACCGGACCCCCGCCGATCTGGCGGCCCGGGCGGCCAGCGCCCGTTTCGAGCTCTGGAGCGAGGCACCGCAACTCTGGCAGGAGGCCCTGCGCCAGCGCCAGGACAAACCTCTGGCCCTGGCCATCCTCGCCGATGCCGCCCGTCTGCTGGACGACCCCCTGGCTCCAGCCCTGGCCCAGGAACTGGCTGTCGTCAGCTGGCAGGACCTGACCGTCGCCGCCTTGGCCGTCCATCTGTGGGTCGACCAAGCGGCAGTACCAGCCGCCAGCCTGGAGCTGGATGACGGCCTGGGCACCATCCACCCCCTGGGCGACCAGGGCTGGCGCAGCTGGACCGGCCCGGTGGGACCCACCGCTCATCTGCGCGGCCCTGACGGGGCCCTGGTGGTCTACACCCTTGATCGCCTGGAGGCCCCCGATGACAGCGACGAAGCCCTGCCCCTGGCTCTGGAATGGTGGCAACCCGGCCCCCTGGGCTGGCATCAGGTCAGCGGGCCGGTACGCCCGGGTACGCCATTGCTACTGCGCCTGCGCACGGTGCCTGAGAATCTTGGCAACACGCAGCGCCAGAATGCGCCCCGAGACATCTTCCGCTCGATACAACACAATTATCATAGCCTCGCCATCACCGCCCAGCCGCCCTTGGGCCTGCGCCGCCACGAGCAGGATCAGGCCACCCTGGTCATGGATATCGACTGGACCTGGGAGATTCACGCCGACACACCACCCAGCGCCCAGGAACACACCATAGTGCATGACGATCTGCGCCTGCTGGCCGATTCGGCAATCACCCCCCAACCGCGCCTGCGAGGCCATGAGGTGAGGGTCAGACCCCTGAACGAACAGCGCAGCATCTTCGTTCAACTACTGCATGAAACGGTCTTCGCAGCGATCATCCATCACGAAGGCCGCCATCACTGGCCAGGCTTGGCGGTGGAATGGCAGGACGGCCAGGGTGACTGGCAGCGCCGGGTGGTCCAACCGCCGGCCCTGATCGTACAGAGTGGGCCGGCCCCCAGTCTGCCACCGGCCCCCCAGACCTTCCCCCACCATGAACGCCTGGGCGCCCTGCTGCCCCAACTCAGTCAGAGCGAGCGCTGGACCCTGGCCAACGCGGCCCTCTGTGAGAAAGGCTGGCGGGAAGCCTTGGACCTGTTGGACCCCAGCGCCACCCACAGCATCACCGACCTGCTGCAGCATCCCGACATCGCCGATCCCAAGCACTGGAGCCATCAGGCCCTGGTCGGCATCATCAACGACTGGCATGAGCTGATCAACGATCCCGTCCGCTTGCGTCATCTGCTCGGCTATGAACCCGATGAGGATCAACTGGCCGAGGATGGCATACACCCCACCACACCGCTGATGTGGTCACTCTTCGACGAACCACAATCACTGCTGTCGAACCTCCTGCGGCTCCAGGACAATCTTGACCAGATGCTGGTCCAGGCCCTGCGCCACATCAGCCCCCACCAGCGCCAGACCCCGCACCGGGTCAGCCTTCCGGCCCTCTACCAGGCCCTGATCGGCCCCCCAGAGGGCATGACCGTTTGGCTGTGGACCCAGGATCTGCCACGCCGGGCCATGCAGGATCGCGGCTACGGTGCCAATCTGGAGGACTGGGCCGCCTTCCTCCGTCACGAACTGCACCTCGACCTGCGCCTCGACCCGCAGCTGCCGGTGGGCCTGCACGGTTGGCCGGGCCTGGATGATGACCTGCCGCTGAGCCTGTCCTACGCTGGGGCCACATTGGGCACGGCTGAGATGCTCAACGCCGGCCTGATCCTGATCCTTGACCATGACCAGGCCCTCCTGCACCCCCTGCGCCCCGGCCCCCAGGGCTTGGCCCGCAGCGGCCTGCGCATCAGCCTGATGGGCGTGATCACGCCGCGCCAGGCCATCGACCATCTGCACCTGGTGGCAGGCAATCGCGGCCTGGGCAGCCTGAGCCTCAGCCCCCCGTTGCGCCAGCGCATCGATACCATGGAACCCATCGACCTGTGGATCGATAACCGCAGCTACCCCGATGCCCTACGCCAACTCGCCCAGGCCCTCAACCAGCCCCTGCGCCAGGTCGACGGCGGCTGGGTGCTGGGGGAGGAATGAGCCCAGGAGTCTATAAGGGATAGACTGACACGTCGCCTGGCTTGGCCATTTTCGGCCCAGTTACGAAAGCACACGAAACGCCCGAAATGTTCCGGGTGCTATCAACGCCCGGCACCCCACACGGAGCACCGGGCCTTGGCCCGTGTGCATTGGCGGCCAGTGACCCTTGAGACCGGCATAGGCCGGGGCGGCGGCATCATCGCCGCAATGCGCTTGCGTTCATCATCGCCGTGAATGATCACGAGTCGCGGAATCCACAGGCCGTATGACGCTCATCATGCCGACGTCCTGGCTGGGATTCGGCGAAAGCATGGCAGCCACGCGTCGGCACGCGGGCCAAGGCCCGGTGCTCCGTGGTGGGTTTGTGACGGGCGGTGGTTTTGGATGGAGCTGGAGGTTGGTGGACGGATGCCGTGGGTGA
>SLQH01000182.1 GCA_007131555.1 Planctomycetota bacterium
CATGTCGTACTGGAAGAGGAAGGGCTCGGAGTTGCAGCCGACGAAATCGGCTTCGCTGATCAGGTAGGCCGAGCGGATCTGCTGGGGAGCAAAGCGCACGTGGCTGACGGTGATCGAGCCGGCCTTCTTGGAATCGTAGACGGCGTAGTTCTGGGTGAAGTAGTCGGTGCCCTTGCCGATGATCTTGCAGGTGTTCTTGGAGGCACCCACGGTGCCGTCACTGCCCAGACCGTAGAACAGGGCCCGCTTGACGGCGTCGGTCTCGGTGGTGAAGGCCTTGTCGTAATCGAGGCTGGAGTTGGTGAGGTCTTCCTTGATGCCGACCACGAAGTGGTTCTTGGGGCTGCTGGCGGCGAGGTTGTCAAGGATGGCCTTGCCCATGGCCGGGGTGAACTCCTTGGAGCCCAGGCCGTAGCGGCCGCCGACGACCAGCGGCAGGCTGCTGCGGGTGCCGGCATTGACGGCCTCGAAGAGGGCGGTCTGGACATCCTGGTACAGCGGCTCACCGGCGCTGCCGGGTTCCTTGGTGCGGTCCATCACGGCGATCTTCTGGCAGCTGGCGGGCAGGGCCGACAGCAGGGCCGAGGCGTCGAAGGGGCGGTACAGGCGGACCTTGATGACGCCGACCTTCTCGCCCTGGGCGACCAGGTGCTCAACCGTTTCGTGCATGATGTCGGCACCGGAGCCCATGATGATGACCACCCGCTCGGCATCAGGTGCGCCGACGTATTCAAACAGGTGGTACTGACGGCCGACCAGCTTGGCGAAGTCGTCCATGACCTCCTGGACGATGGCCGGAGCGGCGGTGTAGAAGGGGTTGGCGACCTCGCGGCCCTGGAAGTAGACGTCCGGGTTCTGGGCCGAGCCGCGCATCGACGGGTGGTCGGGGCTCAGGCCGCGGGCGCGGTGGGCGCGCACCAGGTCGGGGGTGACCATGGCCTTCATGTCGTCTTCGGAGAGGGCCTCGATCTTCTGGACCTCGTTGGAGGTGCGGAAGCCATCGAAGAAGTGGACGAAGGGCAGGCGGGTCTTGAGGGTCGCGACCTGGGCGATCAGGGCCAGATCCATGCACTCCTGGGGGCTGTTGGAGGCCAGCATGCCCCAGCCGGTCTGGCGCACCGACATCACGTCGCTGTGGTCACCGAAGATCGACAGGGCCTGGGCGGCGATGGCCCGGGCCGAGACGTGGAACACGGTCGAGGTCAGCTCGCCGGCGATCTTGTACATGTTGGGGATCATCAGCAGCAGGCCCTGCGAGGCCGTGAAGGTGGTCGACATCGACCCGGCGGTCAGCGAGCCGTGGATGGCCCCGGCGGCACCGCCTTCGCTCTGCAGTTCGACCACATCGGTGATGGTCCCGTAGATGTTCTTCTGGCCGGCAGCCATCTTGGCGTCGGCCACCTCGCCCATGGTCGAGGAGGGGGTGATGGGGTAGATGGCGGCGACTTCGTTGCAGGCATAGGCGACATGGGCCACGGCGGTATTGCCGTCCATGACAACTTGGGGGCGAGTGCTCATGCGAGGCACCTTTCTGTAAGGCAGGAGGCCATAAGATGAAGGGTCCGTACCGGTGGCGGGCTTTCTCGCCAAAGGCACGGATCGGCATCACGGGTGGATGAGGCTCCCACCATGCACGAGCCGCAAAACGGTCAAGGCACAACCTTGTCGACCATGGTGGTCTGGTTGCCGGGCGGCTCAGCCGTCGAGGAGGATCTCCTGCGACAGCTGGCCGATCTCCTGGGCAAAGGCCGGATCCTTGCTGCAGCGCTCTTCAGCTTGGCGGATGCTGTAGAGGACGGTTGAGTGGTCCCGCCCGCCGATCATGCCGCCCAGGGCTTCAAGGCTGTAGGAGGTCAGACGCCGAGCCAGCATCAGGGCGGCCTGGCGGGCCTGGGCCACCGGACGGCTGCGGCGCTTGCCGGCGATGTCGCCGGGGCGCAGGCCGTAGTGGCGGGCCACGCATTCCAGGACCCGGTCAAAGCTGGCCACCTCGCCGCCGCCGACCTGCTCTCCCTCCAGCAATCGGTTCGACAGACGGACCACATGACGCATGTCGGGGGCCAGGGTGTCGACCATCCGGACCAGTTCGTCATGGTCGAGGTCTTCAACGATGGTCGGGGCCAGTTGGCGCAGGAAGGCCAGGCGGGTCTCCAGCATGGGGACCTCGATCTGGGCCACCAGGCCCCAGCCGAGACGGCTGATCAGGCGTTCCTCGGTGGCGGGCAGCTGGCGCGGGGCTTGCCGCCCGGCGATGATCAACTGCTGGCCCCACTCGATGGCGTTGTTGATGAGGTGGAAGAGCTGCTCCTGGGCCAGGGGACGTTGGGCGCAGCTGTCGACCTCATCGAAGGTGATGATGATCGCCTTCTCGATCGCCTGGCGCAGGGGGCCGGGGCCATGGTCGGCCAGTTCCTGGGCCTGATGGGAGACCCAGGTCGGGCCATCCAGGTGCAGTATCTGGTCGCGGTCGATCATCGGTTGCAGGGCGGCGGTGACGGCGGCCAGAAGGTGGCTCTTGCCGCAGCCGGCCGGCCCATGCAGGTAGAGGGGGTTGTGCTGGGCTCCGGGGGCGGCGATCACCTGGCGGCAGGCGCGGATGGCGAACTCATTGCCGGGATCGGCCAGGAAGCTGTCCATGGTCTGGCCACGGGCATCATGTTGAGCGACCACCTCCTGCTGGCAGACCGTCACCAGTTGCCGGCCCTGTTCGTCCAGGGTCTGTTCCAGCAGGGCCTGGCAGTGTTCGCAGAAGAGGTCCAACCAGATCCGGTTGGGGATCAGGGCCGTGACCCGCTTGCGACTGCTGCGCCACTGGACCATCGTCAGCATGACATCCAGGAAGGGGGCCGGTAGATGCCGCTGCAGGGTGCGCCGCAGATGGGCAATGGTCTGGTCGGGTGAGGGTTCAGCGGCGGCAGGCATCAGGATGTCTCGATCAGCCCCTGGCGGTCTTGGCGTGATCCTTGACGAGGGGTCCGGTGTGGGCCTGACATCACAGATGCCGATCGGGAATCTCGATCACCCAATGAAAGGCCTGGCGGGCGGTGGTCACTGAGACCGGCAGTTCAATCGGGCGACCCATGGCCGGGTAGCGTTCCTGAAGACGGGTCTTGAAGGAGTCGAGGACGGCGCCGGCCGAGGTGCCCACGCCATCCTGGGCGAAGCCGACCAGGGTGACCTCAACGGCGCCCAGTTGTTTACGTTCCACCGAGAAGTCGGTCAGGAATATCGGATTGGTGCGGGGATCCTGCAGTTCGGCGATGACGTTGAGGAGTTGGACGTTCAGACGCTGGGGGAGGTGGATGGCATCCAGAAAGGCGACTCTTTGCCGGGCATCGTTGAGTTCGGCGACCAGGAGGTCGCGCTCGGTCAGGCGGGCCTGGGCTTCGGGCAGCAGGCCGCCGTCATCGGTCAGGACGCCCAGCACCGCGCTGTGACGCATATCGCGCCAGAACAGCATGGCGTAGGTCAGGGTCAACAGCACTGCGGTGATCGCGGCGGCGCTGCGCAGGGCCCCGCTGGTGCACCAGAAGGTGCGTCGTTCATCGTGCACCTGACGGACGGCGTTGAGCAGGAAGCCATCGGCGGCGGCGCCCCCGATGGCGGCGGTCCAGGGGCTGGGCAGGCGGGCCTCTTGATCAATGTCTTCATGATCCAGGTGGTTGGCCAGCCCGGCGAAGGGGTTGAGCAGGCGACAGGGCATGCTCAGGCGGGTTCCAAGTGCGGCCGCGAATCCTGACATTTGGCCACCGATGCCAGACAGGTAGGCGGCGCTGGGTTGTAGCTCCTCAAGGCGGAACTGGGCCCGGGCGAAGCGTAGATGGTTGTTGATGGCGCTGGCGTGATTGGCGGCGTGGCGCTGGATGATCTCCTGGAGGTCCTGGGGCGGTGTGGCCCCGAGGGCCAGGGCGGTGTCACGGGCGTCGTTGAGGCTGAGGCCACGCAAGGCTGCGATGTCCTCAAAGATGGCCTGGGCCCCGGTGCTGCCAGCCCGGATGAACAGCAGTTCCCCGCCCATGACGATGGTGCACTGGCTCTGCGCCAGGCCGAGGTCGAAGATGATGGCGTGGTCATCCAGGTGCTCGCCGGCCAGGCGGCGGTAGACATGGAAGGCGGCCTCGCCAGGCAGCATGAGACCGGTCAGACGGCCGCCGTGTTGGGCCAGGGCGGCGCTGATGTCCTGCACCAGGCTGCGCTTGCCGATCAGGGCCAGGATGCGCATGTCGCCCATGCCGCCGGTGGCCGGGATGTGCCAGTCATAGAGCAGGTCATCGCCCTGGGCCAGACCCTGCAGTTCAAAGCGGACGATGCGTTCCATGCGCTCGGGGGGGGCCGGCGGTTGGACCATGGGCCGGAGGAGCAGGTCGGGGTGGGACAGCACCACGCAGGTCGGCCCCAGGGGGCGGGGCAGGGGCGCGTTGGCCAGAGCCGTCACCGGGTCGACGCCGTCACCAATGGCCAGGGATGACAGCAAGGTTATGGCACCCTGGTCGATGCGGACGACCTTGATGGTGTCGTCGAGAATGGAGATCGCTGTCTGCATGGACATCCTCTTGGGGATACGGACAGGTGACGCGGTCAGATGGACACTGACTGCTATTGAGCGCTGTCTGACTATAGCGTGGCCATGGACCTGGGCCAGTGCCAGGATCTGTGGCATTATCCTACGTGGCCAGACCTGGAGTGACCCGCTGACGCTTGACCGATGTGCTGGGGAGCTATCATGAGATGTATCAATGCCTGCCCCTTGTCGGGACGCAGGGCAATATGGCGGCCAGGGAATGACCCTGTCGATTCATGGGCGTGAGCGCTTGATGCCACAGCGCAGGGGAGAACAGCAGACATGCATGTCCGTCTGTGGGGGGTGCGCGGTTCCTATCCGACCCCGATGACCCCTGGGATGTTCCACGACAAGTGTCGGGCCCTGCTGGCCGAGGCCCAGCCGGAGGACCTGGCGAGCCCAGAGGCCATCGACGCCCTGCTGGCGCGTTCGCCCCATGGGCGCAGCTTCGGCGGCAACACCAGTTGCGTTGAAGTCAGCTTCGGTCGCACCATGTGCATCCTTGATGCCGGCAGCGGCATTGCCGGCCTGTCCTCGCACATCATGAAGGAGGGCCTGTTCCGCGATCGTCAGATCAAGCTGTTCTTCACCCACTTCCACTGGGACCATGTCTGCGGTTTCCCTTTCTTCGCCCCGATCTATGTGCCTGGCCAGGAGATTGAGGTCTATTCCGGTCGGCCGGATGCCGAGCGTCTGTTGTCGATGCAGATGAATGATGCCCATTTTCCGGTCAAGTGGGGCACCCTGCCCAGCCGCATCCGCTGCCATCAACTGACCGTTGACGAGCCTCATGACTTCGCTGCCGAGGGCCGGGTGCGGGTCCTGCGTCTGGAGCATCCCGATGGGGCCTGGGGCTATCGCATCGAACATGATGCC
>SLQH01000034.1 GCA_007131555.1 Planctomycetota bacterium
CATTCCCGAAGACTTGGTCCATTTCGGCCTGATTCCCGAGTTTGTCGGCCGTCTGCCGGTGATCACCGCCCTTGAGCCCCTGGGCGAGGACGCCCTGGTCAGCATCCTGACCGAGCCGCGCAACGCCTTGGTCAAACAGTATCAGACCCTGTGCGAGATGGATGGGGCCGAACTGCATTTCACCGATGAGGCCCTGCGTCTGATCGCTCGTCAGGCCCGCGAACGGCGCACGGGGGCCCGGGCCCTGCGTTCGATCCTGGAAGGCGTGATGCTTGACATCATGTACGAACTGCCGGAACGGGTTGGAGTCCAGTCACGGGTGGAGATCACTCCTGAGGTGATTGAGGGCCTGCAGTCTCCCTTTGCTGACGAGGCTCCACCGCTTGCCGAGAGCGCATCAACCGGAGGCAAGTCGAAACCGGTCCGTCGAGCCGGCAAGCAGCGCAAGGAGAGCGCGTGAGCGATACCGCTGTCCAGGATTCACCGCCGCTTGTTGAGGTGCAGCGTCGTAAGATCGCCAATGTGCTGCGCGGGGCTCCGTGGATCTATCCCAACGCTGTGCGCCAAGCCCCTGAGGTCCCCGGTCTGGTGCGGGTGGTGACCGAGCAGCAGCGCTTCGTGGGCTGGGCTGACTTCAATCCGGCGGCTCCGATACCGGCTCGTCTGTTGACCCGTGATGAAGAATGGCCGGGCGAAGAGTTGTTTTTGCGGCAGCGTCTACAGCGGGCCCTGGAACGCCGCATGGGCCTGGGGTATGGCTTCCATGCCGGTGGATTGCGCATGGTCAACGGTGAGGGTGATGGTCTGCCGGGTTTGGTGATTGATGCCTACGGCACCACCCTGATCTACGATTTCTACAGCCGGGCCATGTGTGAGCGGCGGGATCTGCTGATCTCCATCATGCGCGGCCAGTTTGCCGATTACCGCCATGTCGCCCGCATGGGGGCCGATGCGGCTCGACGCGAGGGCTGTGAGCCCTTGGTGCCCGAAGACTGCGAATTGATCTTCGGCGAAAACGGGGTGCGTTTCTCCATGCAGTTGGCGGCCACCCAGAAGACAGGCTGCTATCTAGATCAGCGCGACAACCGTCGTCTGGTCGCCCATTGGGCCTCCGGTCGCCGGGTCCTTGATCTGTTCTGCTATCATGGTGGGTTCTCCTTGGCAGCGCTGGCTTCTGGGGCCCAGGATGTCCTGGCCATCGACAGTTCGCAGGATGCCCTTGATGTGGCTCTGGCCAACGCTGCCCGCAATGGCGTGCATCTGCAGATCCAGCGGACCGATGTCTTTTCGGCCCTGCCTGACATGAGCGATGAGGCGCCCTTCGACATGATCATCTGCGATCCTCCCAAGCTGGCTCCAGGCCGCAAGGATCGCGCCAAGGGCCTCAAGGCCTACCGTCATCTGTGTCGCCAGTGTCTGCGTTTGCTGGCACCGGGAGGCGTGTTGATGCTGTCCAGTTGCAGCCAGGTGATCGACAGTGGTCATCTGCTTGATATCCTGTCGCAGACCGCCTCACGTCAGGGCAAGGCCCTGGATGTGGTGGCCGTGACCCAGCATCCGGCTGATCATCCCTGGCCCGTGGGATTCCTTACCGGACGCTATTTGTCGACGGTGTTCGTGGAATACCGGGGAGAGTTGTAGTTATTGGGTCTGGAGACGAGAGTCGGTGGGTGGATGCCATCGGCGCAGCCGATCCGCCCAGGTCTGGATCTGCTGGCAGATGCAGACGAAAACCGACACCGCCAGGGAGCAATTCCTCGCCTGGCGAGGGGTGACCCCCTGCAGTAGCAACGAAAGGAGCTGGCCATGAGCAGCGAACAGGATTTTGACGCCTATGAGCCACCCAGCCAACGTCGTACTGAGGGGTACATCTCGTCCGACAACCTGAGCTTTGTGCGGCCCGCCGACGAGGGCACCCATCATCTGCGGGCCGAGATCGCTGCTCTGGAACAGCGCCTGGAACGGGCCGAGGCCGGCATCGCCGCCCTGGCCCGCCATCTCGGTCTTGATGCCGCTGCCGTGCAGCGCGTCAGGGATGGCCTTGATCCGTGAACCTCAGTGTTTGGTTCGAGGCTGAAGCTTGACCGTCTGAGCTTCGCCGCTTGTCATTCCATGCTGGGCCGTAGCCTGCTCAGCACTGCTCCCGTCAGGCAGGTTGGCCGCCCTTTGCGGCTGGAATGACAGCATGTTTGATGCCATCAGTGAACGGCTTACCGGGGTCTTCGACCGTCTGCGCTTCGGCGGCAAGCTGACCGAGGACAACATCCGCGAGGGTCTGCGCGAGGTCCGTCGGGCCCTGCTGGAGGCCGATGTCAATGTCCAGGTGGTGCGCACCTTCCTGGAACGGGTCACCGAGCAGGCGGTCGGCGAACAGATCCTCAAGGGGGTTGATCCCGGCCACCAGGTGGTGCGCATCGTCCACGATGAACTGATCGCCCTGATGGGCGAGCCCGACAACAGTATCCCCCTGGCCAAGCAGGGGCCGACGGTGATTCTGATCGCCGGTCTGCAGGGCTCAGGCAAGACCACCACCGCCGCCAAGCTGGCCCTGCATTGTCAACAGAACCTCCAGTTGCGGCCGATGCTGGTCGCGGCCGACCTCCAGCGTCCGGCGGCTATTGAGCAGCTCAAGATCCTGGGTGAGCAGATCGGGGTCCCGGTCTTCCATGAGCCCGGTCATACCCCGCCTGAGCTGTGCGCCCGGGCCGTGGCTACGGCCACCGCTGACCGCCGTGACGTGGTGATCCTGGATACTGCCGGTCGTCTCCATGTCGATGACACCCTGATGGCCGAAGTGGCCGAGGTCAGCACCCGGGCCCAGCCCCACCAGACCTATCTGGTGATTGATGCCATGACCGGGCAGGATGCGGTCAACTCGGCCCAGGCCTTCAACGAGCGCCTGGAGCTTGACGGCGTCATCTTCACCAAACTCGACGGCGATACCCGGGGCGGGGCCATCGTCTCCCTGCGCCATATCATCGGCAAGCCGATCAAGTTCGTCGGCTTGGGCGAGAAGATCGAACCCCTCCAGCCCTTCCATCCCGATCGCTACGCCCGCCGTATTCTCGGCATGGGCGATGTGGTGTCGCTGGTCGAGAAGGCCCAGACGGCCATCGACGAGAAGGAAGCCGAACGGCTGGAGAAGAAGTTCCTCAAGAACAAGTTCGATCTCGATGATTTCCGGACCCAGCTCCAGGCCATCCAGAAGATGGGCTCAATCAAGGACCTCCTGGGGATGATCCCCGGCATCGGCGGTCGCTTCAAGGAACTCAGCGTTGACGAGTCGGTGTTCCGTCGTTATTGCGCCATCATCAATTCGATGACCCCCACCGAACGCAGCGGTCCGCACCTGATCGACATGAGCCGGCGGCGGCGTATCGCCAATGGCGCCGGGGCCTCGACCCATGATGTCCAGACCATGCTCAAGCAGTTCGCCACTATGAAGAAGATGATGGGCAAGTTCGGCAACATGCAGGAGATGGCCGCCAAGCTGCCCGGCGATGACGAGCTGACCGGCGACCAGTTGGCCAATCCCCAGGATTTCATGCCCAACCCCAATCGTCTGTTCGCCAAGCGCGAGGACAAGAAACAGGTGCGCAAGGCCAAGCAGGACCGCAAGAAGAAGAAACAGATGGCCAAGAAGTCGCGCCGATGAAAGACGACGATATCCTGCGTTTTGGTGCCTGCTGGTATCCTGAACAGTGGCTGGATCGAGGCCGCATGGCTCACGATGTGGCTCAGATGCAGGCTGTCGGTCTGGACTGCGTGCGGATCTTCGAGGGTGCCTGGGCCACTATCGAGCCATCGGAAGACCGCTTCGAGTGGGAGTTTTGTGATGCGGTCGTCCAGGCCTGCGCCGAGGCCGGGCTGGGGATCATCATCGGTACTCCGACCTACGCCGCTCCGGCCTGGCTGCATCAGCGTTATCCTGAGGCCATCGCCCGGCGCCAGGATGGCAGCCAGTGGTATCGCCCCAGTCGTCGCCTGTACGACTATACCGATCCCGATTACCGCCGCCGCTGTCGGGCGGTGGTCACGGCCATGGCCGAGCACTATGCCGGCCACCCCGCCATCTGGGCCTGGCAGCTCGATAACGAGATGTGGTGCCATCTCGACCGCCTGTGGGGTGATCGGGTCAGGACCGCCTTCCAGGACTGGCTGCGGGCCGAGTACGAGGATGTGAACGAACTCAATCACGCCTGGGGTCTGTATTTCTGGTCCAACCAGATTGATGACTTTGCTCAGGTCGACCTGCCGGGTCCGACCCCGGCCCACCACAACCACCATCAGCTCGCCGACTATCTCCAGTTTCTGTCCGATCTGGCCTGTGGCTTCCTGGGCGAACAGGCCGAGATCATCCGCGCTGCCGATCCCCAGGCCCTGGTCCTGCACAACTGCCCCTTCGGTCCGATTGATCGGGCCGCCTTGTTGTCAGGTCTGGACATCTACGGCCACGACCACTATCCGTCCTTCGCCAGCGATCCGGTGGACCGCCCCGCCTTCGGTCTCAACTTTGGCCGCTTTCGGGCCCATGCTCGCCGCTTGTGGGTGGTTGAGCAGGAAAGCTCGCAGGGAGGTCAGACCTCCTATCGTCTGCCTACCAATCCGCCCGGAGCCATGACCTCGGCGGCAGTGCAGAGCATCGGTCACGGGGCCAATCTGATCTGCTGGTTCCGCTGGCGCTCGTTCCCGGTGGCCCAGGAGACCAACTGGGGCGGTCTGTTGCCCCATTGGGGTGAGCCGGGGCGTCACCTGCGTGAGGCCGAGCGCTTCATCGCCCAGTTGCGTCCCCATGCCCAGGTCATCGCTGCCGCCCGCCCCCAGGTCACGGTGGCCCGTCTGCTGTCGTTCCGCCAGGATATGGCCCATCAGGTCGAGCCCTGGATCACCACCGCCGTTGGTGATCCGGAATGCGGCCGAGCCGTGCTGCGCGCCCTGCATCTGAATGAGAATCAGGTGCGGGTGGCCGATCTGGAACCCGGCGATGACTATCAGGTGGCTCTGGTGCCCCATGCCGTGGCCATTGATGATGACGATGTGTTCCAGCTCACCCGCTGGGTCGAGGCCGGCGGCGAACTGGTCATCGGTCCCCTGGCCGGATACCGTGATGACGCCCTGCATGGTCCCTGGCGCGAGCCGCCGCCGGGAGCCCTGGCCCCCTTGACCGGGACCATCAATATCGAAAGCACCACCTGGCGTGAGGATGTGCTGGTCCATGGGGTCAAGGATGGCCAGCGCCTGAGCGCCAGCCCCTATGCCGAAATCCTCGAACCGCAGTATGAAGAGGTCGAGGTGGTGGCCACCTATCTCACCGACTGGCTGAGCGGGCGACCGGCGATCACCGTCCGCAAGCTCGGTGCCGGTCGGGTCTTCCATTGCGGTTGCATGCTCAGCGATGACATCCTGCGCTGGCTATGGCAGGAACAG
>SLQH01000340.1 GCA_007131555.1 Planctomycetota bacterium
AGCAAATCACCCGGGCGGGCCATGCTCAACCCACGTTGCCTCAACCCGCGGCGCAACAACGCTCACCGCGATAGCCAACGTCCGTCGCGCCGCGGCTTGAAGCAACGCTAGTCATTTGGCAAACAATTCGTTGAGTATTTTTACACAAGAGAAACCTGCTGCAATAGATGATCAATAAGCCACAGCATTCAAGGAATCCTTCATGAGCCCCGAAGACATCAAAGCCCTCAAGGACCTTGCCGAACTACGAAACAGTGGCGCTATCACCGATGAGGAGTTCCAGCACCAGAAGGCCCTCCTCTTGAAAAAAAGCGCAAGCAACGATGAGCCTGAGCCGCCTGATGAAGCCCTGTCAGATGCCTTGAAGATTGTTGATGCGCGCAAGATCATTGATGTCTGGCGCGATGAGCGTATTGCTGAACGGAAACGCTTCCTCAACCGGGTGCTCAAGAAGATCAAGGTCCAGGAAATTAGCGTGACCAGGAGAGTTCCGCACCAGAACAGTTATGGAGAAGATATTGATATTAGCGAGCTCATCAATCGTTGCTGCGAAGTATATCGCGAGTCTGGTTATACAGTTGAAGAAGGCGACCGTCATGTTCGGCTGCGATTCCATGGCGAGGCGGCCAACGAAATCGGTGTCTGCGTATCGACAATTGCCTGTGTCATCTTTGTGCGGCGACCCAAGTCATGGCAAATCGTAGTGCGAGGAGAAATGGAATACTGGCCCAAGAAACTTGAGCGCTTTCTGACTGGCGGTTGCCTGTTCATCGTCTTCACCTTGGTCTTCTGGCCCTGTCTGCTATGTCTTCCCTTCATGTTTGATATTGATGAAAAGAAGATGGCCAACGCTGCTGAAGACCAACTGCTGTCACCCTTGCGCAAGATGATGGATGACTTCAGGGTTGAGCAGCTATGACCAGAGCGGTCATCGATCATCCGTTGGTCAGCCATCACTTGGAACCTGAGCATTACCGTACCGTACTGCTCGTTCTCCCTGGTGTCAGCATCAGGATATGCGCCCGTTGTACCGGCATCACCATAGGCTCCATTGCCGGGCTGGCATGGCTGAGCACAGGCCAACATATCGCTGCTTGGTGGGCACTGTTCGGAGTCATTGACTGGCTGGCATACCGTTTTGGAATCTGGCGCGGCACCACTACGGTTCGTATTGGCGCAGGCGTCCTTCTGGGTTTATACCAAGCCTTATTGCTGGCCTCCATCATACATTGGCATTTTCCCAGCGAAACGCTGATGGCCGGTTGCATCTTGCTGATGATCTACATCATTGGCGGCATGAGCCGCATTGGCTATAGCCATGATGATGAGCTACAATGGCTCGGATGGCGTTGCTTTAGCAAGTGTTGAGCAAACATTCTTCTAACTGAATCACTGCTTCCCCAGGAGCTCCCAAGACCCGCTGCCTCATCCCCGCTCTCTGTCTGCTGATCTGTCTTGCCTCCTGCGGCGATAGCCAGTCTGGATCTTCCAGCGATGAACAACCGGATTCTTCCAGCAATGAACAGCCCGGATCTTCTTTCGAGCCGGTCGGCACCTGGGCCTATGACCAGGCGGCCACGGCTGCGGTACCGGGCAATGCCGGACATGACGATGAGATCGCCGGCCTCGTGAGCGCCAGGATCGGCTTCACCCTGGCAGCTGACGGCAGCGCTTCAGTCACTGAACGTGACTCGGTGAATGATGCCTCATATACCGTGCTTGAGGGGCGGATCGAGATCACCGCTGATGGCGACACCCTGACCTTCACCATCACGGACGGTTATCTGACCATTCCCAATCCCACTGATGAGTCCGGCCTGCCGGTCTTCTACTTCAGCAAGCAGCCCTGAAGCCACGCGGGACTCAGTCCTGCGGATCGCCTTCGGCCAGTTCCCATTCCAGCTCCACCGGCGGCTGCCCAGGCACCACCGCCGGCCTGGCGCCGGTGTCCCAGTTGACGCCGGCGGTGTGGTAGCGGTTGACGTGAGCCACGACCTGATTGTAGTAGCTGACGAACAGGTGGCGGCTCAGCAGGCCAAGGAAGCGCCGTTCGTCATCATCCTCCACCACCGGCAACTCATTGGCATTGGTGATGGTGAAGCGGGCCAGGGCCTCGGCCAGGCTATCAGTGGGGGTGATGACCAGGCAGTCACGGATGGCAACATGGCGGGCCTGGCCGCTGCATGCCCCAATGCGGTAAGCGGCCAGATCCCGAGCATTGAACAGCCCCACCAAACGGCCCTTGGCATCGACCACCGGAAACACGCTCTGATGGCGCTGCCCCACCACCTGGGCGTCAACCAGGAGTTGACAGGTCTCCAGGTCGGCCTCCGGCGGCAGGGTCTCAGCCGGGGTGCTGCCGTCGAAGACCTCGGCTACGGTGATGCTGCTGAGGATGTCACGGAAGAAGCGACCGCGATGGGCCGGGCTCTCCAGGGGTGAGGTCAGCTGGGTTTCTACAATGCTGGCCCGGCCGCTGAGCAGGAAGGCGGTAGCACAAACCCACATCGCCGGTAGCAGCAGCAGATAGTTACCGGTCAGTTCCGATACCATCAGCATGGCGGTGATCGGCACCTTGTGGGTGGCGGTGATGAACCCGGCCATGCCCATGATGACGCAGGCCGACAGAGGCGGAACGAAGTCCAGGGCCTGGAGCCCTGGCAGCAGATGCAGACCCAGGCCCACAGCCCCGCCCAGGCAGCCACCGATGACGATGCTGGGGCCGAACACGCCCCCGCTGCCACCGGAGGTGACGGTGCAGGTGGTGGTCAGCATCTTGCCCAGACCAACCAGGGTGAGCAGACAGAACATCGGCCACAGCAGGCCCTCGTGCAGGCCTGGCACGGGGCCGCGTACCAGGGTCTGGATGATGCCATAGCCGCTGCCGATGACCGCCAGGGGCCCGGCCCCGTTGACATTGCCGATGCCGCTGACGGTCGCCAGCCCCAACAGGCCCAGGGCCAGCAGGGCGGTCAGCATGCCGCCCAGACCCGGCCGCAGCCAGGCCTTCATCGGCAGGGCATCGAACAGGCTGTGGCCCTTGTGGAGGATGGCGATGAACAGGCGACCGGCGGCGATGATGACCAGAGCCAAGGCCATGTAGCCAACCAGATGGGTGATGTCGGTGGCGGTGAAGGGGATCTGCTCGGTGATGAAGAGCTGGGCCAGCAGGCCGTCAGCCTGGGCATCACAGGCAAAGAACAGGCCCGACAGGATGCCAAAGGTACAGAAGCTGATGATCGCGCTGATGAAGCAGGGGATCATGGTGTCGGCCTCGACCTCGGAGTCCGAGTACACCACCTCAATGGCGAACAAGGCACCGGCCAAGGGGGTCCGGAACACGGCCGCGATACCGCCCGACATGCCGGCCGCCAGCAGGATGCGACGGTCATAGGCGCTCAACTTCAGACGGGTGGCAAGCCAGCTGCCCAGGCCGGCCCCCATCATGACGATCGGACCCTCGCGGCCGGCGCTACCAGCGCTGCCAAGCACTGCCACCGAGGCCCAGAACTTGACGATGGTGGCCCGCAGGGACAACCGCCCCTGGCGCTGATGGTAGGCCTCGACCGCCGCCTCGGTGCCCGAACCGGCCGCCCGAGGAGCCAGCTTGGCCGTCAGCAGGCCGGAGATCAGGCCGCCGATGGGAATCACCACCACCAGCCACCACCAGCGGAAGGGCAGGCCAGGGGGCGCCGTCAACAGATGTGGCTCACCGGCTGGGGGGACTGGGTTGTAGCCACTGATCAGGTTGACCAGAAAGAAGAACAGCAGATCGCTGGCCAGGACGAAGGCCAGGCCGACCAAGCCGCACAGAATGCCGACCGCCGAACCAAGCACCAACCATTTGCCGGCCCCATTGACCATCAAGGCCGACAGGGCCGGGATGAAAGGCTTCTTCATGGATGGATGATGCGCTGGGCACCTCAAGGGTCAAGGCGGAGCGTGAATGGACTCCACATCAGCCGCTATCGCCCGCATGCCCTCCACCAGCACCTCAGCCACGGTCTGAGCACGATCAGCCTGATCGATGGCCACCGCCCGCTGGGGATCACGCAGGCAGCGGGTCAGCACTTGCAAGGTGGCCAGATGACCCTGCGAGGCCTGTTCGTCAGGGCTGACCAGGGCCAGGATGGTGCGGATCGGGGCCGGCTGATCGGGCATCGACCAGCCCTGGGCTGCGATCGCCACCAGCAGGGTCGCAGACAGCACGGCCTCGCTATGGGCATGCACCAGCACCAATCCGGGCCTGAGCACCACCGGATAGGAATGAGCCGAGCGGGTCAGCAAGGCGGCGACCTGATGGCGCTGATACGGCCACCAACTGGTCATACCATGGGCCATCTGGGCCACAGCCTCGACCAGGTCCTGGGCCATGATCGGCTCGTCATGGACGAACAGATCGGGAGCCTGAGCTGGCGTCTGAACCTCCTGGGCGACCCCTTCCTGGGACATCGGCAGGGCCGGATACACCACCAGCAGGGTGTTGGCGGGATGCTGCTGGGCCATGACCTCGGGTAGGCGCTCACGACTGGGTGACCAGTGGGGGCTGTAGCGCCGTTCAGCCGCCACCACCACAAGATCACCGTCCCGGACCTCCGCCGACAAGGCCGCCACCGCCGCCCGCCAGGTATCATTGACGATGGTGTTCAGCGGGATCTTCTTGGCGGTATCTGCCAAAAGCCGAGCGACGGGGGCCTGATCATCCGGGTGACCCAGATGCAGGACCAACCTGGCCCCGATCTGGCCGGCCAGCCACCCCACATCGTGGAGCAGGGATACTACCTGGGGCCGCTTGGCGGCCTGGGGCGGCAGCGCCAGCAGCACTCGCTGGGTGGTGTTGAGCGGCGGCCCAAGACGGCCCAGGATGATCCGCGCCACACAGGCGTCGAGCAGATGATCGCGCAGGGAGCCGAACAGATGCCGGGTCAGCCGCGATTCACGGCTCCATCCCATCAGGATGGTGTCAGCCCGGAGTTCCTTGGCGGTCCGCACCAGGGTATCAGCGACGTTCAAACCCAGGCTGATGGTCGGCTGCACCACCGTATCCTGGGCCGCAGCATGCACCATACAACGGGCCATCAGGTCTTCGGCCTGGGCTACAGCCGTGCTGGTGTCACCCTCGTCATCAACTGCGGCAACCGGATGGATGGCTCCAGGACGCGAATGATTGCGCAGCATCAGGGCCAGATCCAACAAAGGGCCCAAGGAGTCCGGATCGGAGACCGGCACCATAAGACGTTGCCCGGCGGACTCGCAGGCTGGCGTCTCACCGACAGCCGCAGCCACACGTCGACCGTAGCGATCAACCGCCCAGGAGCCCAGCGGACAGGTCACCACGATCATGATGATGGCCCCATTGAGGACACTGTCATC
>SLQH01000500.1 GCA_007131555.1 Planctomycetota bacterium
CAGCAGACGGGCGCTCAGCTCCCGATCCAGGGGCAGACCGGTGCCGTAGCCGGCCCCGGAGCCCAGGGGGCAGGCGTCGGCCAGCTGCCAGGCCGCTTCCAGCAGGATCAGGTCATCGATCAGGGCCGCGGCATGGGCGCCGAAGAACTGGCCGCAGCTGGAGGGCATGGCCCGTTGCAGGTGGGTATAGCCTGGCAGGGGGGTGAACTCATGCTGGCGGGCCTGATTCAGCAGGGCGCTGGCGGTGGTGACCACGTGACCGGCGATGGCCAGGCACTGGTCCTTCTGCCACAGACGGATCGCGGTCAGCACCTGGTCGTTGCGGCTGCGCCCGGTATGCAGGCGCTTGCCTGATTCGCCCAGGTCCTCGGTCAGCAGGGCCTCGATGCGGCTGTGGACATCCTCGTCCTCCACGCCGACGGTCCACTCGCCGGCCTTGAAGCGTCGATGCAGGTCGCGCAGGCCCTGTTCCAGAGCCGTGCCATCAGCCGCCGGAATCAGGTCGACGGTGGCCAGCATCTGGGCATGGGCCAGCGAGCCGAGGATGTCATAGGGGGCCAGTTCACGGTCGTAGCGGTAATCATCGCCCACCGTGAAGGCCTGTACCAGGGCGTCGGTCTCATCGCCCCCTTTGCTCCAGATCGCCACAGCATCTCCTTGGCTCGTCAGTCCTCAATCCAGTAGCGCCCGTCCTGCTCGCGGATGCGATTGCTGACCAGGGCCTGGACAACGCCGGGATAGATGGCCCGTTCAAGCGCCTGGACCCGGTCTGCCAGGCTCTCGACAGTGTCATGGGGATACACCGGCACCGCCTCCTGGGCCAGGATCGGGCCGGTATCGTAGTCGCCCTGCACCAGATGGGCGGTACAGCCCGACAGCTTGCAACCCTGGGCCAGCACCGCGGCATGGACATGATGGCCGTAGAAGCCCCGGCCGCCAAAAGACGGTAGCAAAGAGGGATGGATGTTGACCACCTTGCCCTGCCACTGCGGTGGCGGATCCCAGTAGCGGGTCCAGCCGCACATCGCCACATGGCTGGCCTCGTGGGTGGCCAGCAGGCGGGCGATCTCAGCCGGATCGCGGGTCACGAACACCGGATGACCATGATCATTGGCCCGCTGCACGCCCTGCACCGCCCGGCGCGAGGAGATGACCACGGCGATCTCAGCCGCCAGCCGACCATCGGCGATGGCCTCGACCAGATTGGCATAAGTGCTGCCGCCGCCAGAGAGCAGGATGGCCAGTCGTGCGTTCATGTGCAGGTTCGTACCCGAACCCGGTCGTCACGGAAGTGGTTTCCTGGTGGCCCGGCCCGTGTGAGTCGGCCAAACGGGCAGTTGGGATTGGTCGCCACATCAGGGGCGGGGGCTGGGTTCAATGATGACACGAGGGAGAGGCTGCCGCTGTGACCGACAAACCCGCCTTCCTGGCCTTATTCCTGGAGCACTACGCGGCGCTGTATGGCTTCGTGCTGCGCCAGGGCGTGGCCGCAGACGATGCCGACGACCTGGTCCAGGATGTGGCCACGGTGCTGTGGGAGAAGTTCGATGGCTTCGAGCCGGGCAGCAACTTCAAGGCCTGGGCCTTTGCCATCGCCCGCCTTGAGGTCTTGAAGCGCAGCGACCGTCGTCGCCGTGAGACCCGCATCCTGCGCCTGGAACCGGCCGCCTTGGAGGCCATCGAGCAGTTGGAACAGGGCGATGAGGCCCTGGCCTTCCAGCGCGATCGCCTGCGGGCCTGCCTGGGGCGGCTGAGCGCCTCGATGCGCGAGATCTTCCAGCTCCATTATGGCCAGGGTCTGGCCTACGAGGATATCGCCCAGCGTCTGGGCCTGAAGCCCGCCACCCTGCGGACCAAGGTCTGCCGGGCTCGCAAGTGGCTTGAGGACTGCGTGCGGCGGGCCGCACCCTGAGCCGGCGCTTGCCAGTGGCGGCGGGTCATGGCAGAGTGCCCCCCATGAGCACCACCTACGACCACGTGGCCCTTGAGGCCTTCATGCCCCATCGCGGGGTCAACATGCTGCCCGATACCCTGGAGATGGACGATAGCGGCACCCGGGCGGTGTCGCGCACCACCATCGCGGTCGATGATCCGCGTGGTCGGCGCTTATTCGCCCGCGCCGACGGCCACGGCGGTCAGGTCTGGATCGAGCCCTTCCTCGGCGAACTGATGGCCCTGACCGGCATCCCCCTGCTCAAGGCCCGGCTGGATGCCGCCGGCCAGGTGGCCGTGTTCAGCTCCATGAACAAGATCACCTTCCCGGCCACCGCTCGCATGGAGGCGGCCTTCGTCGGCGAGGCCGTCATTACCCGTGAACGCGGCCCCTTCACCCAGTTCACCGCCTGCCTGCGCTGCGGCGATGACATCCTCTACCAGGGCGAGATCATGAGCGGCATGGCGGCCATGGCCGATGTCGCCGGTCAGCCGGTCCAGGCCCTGCCCCAGGACGTCGAGGAACAGCCTCTCCAGGCCGACTTCAGCGGCAAGGCAGCTGGCATGCGTTTCATCGATGCGGTGCGCAACTGCGATACCGCCACCGGCCATCTGGTCGGGGTCTACCGCTATCCTGCCGACCATCCCCTGGTGCCGGGCCACTTCCCTGAGGCCGCCCTGATGATGGGCATGGCCCAGTGGACAGCGGTCATCGACGCCGCCTGGGAGGCCAAGGCCCGCTGTGGTCTGACCGGCCCGATCGCCGTCGATGGGCGCATCGTCCGCCCTGACGGCAGCCTGGTCCTCGACCTGCGCGGCATGGACCTCGACGATGCCGACGGCGTGCCCCGGGTCCTGGGCACCAAGCGCCTGGCCTTCCGCGATCCGATCCGCCCCGGCGATGGCATCCTGATCGAGGTCGATGTGCGGCCGTGCTGAACGAGGGCGGCCCGTCGCAGATGCAGACCACCGCCTGGTCGATGGTCCTCGGCGCTGCCGGGAGCGGAGACCAGGCCCGGGCCTGCCTCGACCGCCTGATCCGGGCCTACTGGAAACCGGCTTACTACTACGCCCGTCGCCGGGGCATGCGTCATGACGAAGCCGCCGACTGCGTCCAGGAGTTCTTCGCCCGCATGCTGGCCGGCGACTGGCTGAGCACCGTCGACCGCGAACGCGGCCGCTTCCGGGCCTGGCTGCTGACCGCCCTGCGCCGCTGGGTCAGCCGCAGCCGCCAGGCCACCGGCATGGACCGTCTGACCCTGGTCAACGACGACGTGGTCCGGGCCTATGAACGTGAGGATCGCAGCGTCGACCCCGAAGAACTGTTCAATCGCGCCTGGGCCAGCAGCTGCCTTGATGCCGCCCTGACGATGATGGTCAGCGAACAACGTGACGGCAGCCGGGCGGCCCAGGTCGAATGCTTCCGCCTGTATCTTGAACATACCGCCGAACACGGCGATCCGCCCAGTTACGACCAGCTTGCCGAACGCTTCGCCACCACCGTCACCACCATCACCAACTGGCTGCACCGGGCCCGGGCCTTGTTCCGCACCTACCTCCTGCGCGCCGTGCGCGACACCGTCGGCGACCCTGGCGATGCCGAGGCCGAACTGCATGAGCTGCGCCGGTATCTGGGATCATGACCGCAATGCGCAGTCAGTGGGTAGAGCATCTGGAACGCATGGCCCGACCGGTCCTGGAAGTCGCCGCCGCCGGTGCTCTGCGGGCCCGTATGCCGATCGCCTGCCATCAGGACTGCGCCGAGGGTCGCATCGCCACCGCCCATCTTGAGGCGGTCGGTCGTCTGCTGGCCGGTATCGCCCCGTGGCTGGTCTGCCCTGATCTTGAGGGCCCGGAGGCGGCCTTGCGGGAGGAGTTGCTGGGTCTGGCCCAGGCCTCCCTGAGGCATGGCTTCGATCCGGATGATGATGATTATCTCGGCTTTGATCTCCATCAGCAGACCCTGGTCGATGCGGCCTTCCTGGCCCAGGGCCTGCTGCGGGCGCGGCCGGTGCTGTGGGACAGTCTGGCCGAGCCGGTACGGCAGATGGGGATCGCGGCCTTCAGATGCCTGCGCGACCGCCGCCCCTACTTCAACAACTGGCTGCTGTTCGGGGCCATGACCGAGGCCTTCCTGTCCAGCATCGCCGCTGGTGGCGATCCGATGCGTATCGACTATGCCCTGCGTCAGCATGAGCAGTGGTATGTCGGCGACGGAGTCTATTCAGACGGACCGCGTTTCCATTGTGACTATTACAATAGCTACGTGATCCAGCCCATGCAGATGGACATCCTGGCGGTGGTGGCTGCCGGCGATGATGACTATCGGCATCTACAGACCCTGGCCCAGAAGCGCCTGACGCGCTGGGCCGGGATCCAGGAGCGGATGATCGCCGCTGACGGCACCTGGCCGGTGCTGGGGCGCAGCATCACCTATCGGGTGGGAGCCTTCCAGGGTCTGGCCCAGGCGGCGCTGCTGGACCTGTTGCCGCCGTCCCTGGCCCCGGCCCAGGTGCGCTGCGCCCTGACGGCGGCCTGTGCTCGCAGTCTGGATGCGCCCGGCACCTATGATGCGGACGGCTGGTTGCGCATCGGTCTCAATGGTCACCAACCGCAGTTGGCAGAGTCGTACATCACCACCGGCAGCCAGTATCTGGCGGCCTGTGTCTTCCTACCTCTGGGCCTGCCGCCGCATCATCCCTTCTGGACCAATCCGGATGCCCCATGGACCAGTGTGCGCATCTGGCAGGACGGCGGCGACCTGCCGGCCGATCATGCCTTGCTGGACTGATGGCCGACCAAACGCTGCTTGCCTGGGTAACGTATTCGCGGACAATACTCCTTCACACGCCCGCTTCAAGCGGGCCTGTCATTGGAGCGTGATCATGGACAAGTACGTCTGCAACGTCTGCAACTGGGAATATGATCCGGCCCAAGGGGCCCCGGAGGCCGATGTCCCGGCTGGAACTGCCTGGGAAGATGTCCCTGCGGATTTCGTTTGCCCGCTGTGTGGGGTCGGCAAGGACGAGTTCTCGCTGGTGGAATAACCCTGATCATCCTGGCGCAGACAGGGGGAGGTGACGATGCGTCTCATCTACCTGGCGCCGGGTTCTGGCGACAACTTCTATTGCGAGAACTGCCTGCGCGACCACGCCGTTGTCAAGGGGCTCAGTGACCAGGGTCATCAGGCCATGGTCATCCCTTTGTATCTGCCTACGGGTGTGGGGGGGGCTGATGGCCCGATATTCTTCGGTGGCCTCAACGTCTACCTGCAGCAGCATGCGGCCCTGTTCCGGCATACCCCACGGTGGCTGGATCGCTGGCTTGACCATCCGCGCCTGCTGGCGGGGGTCGGTCGTCTGTCGGGGATGACCGACAATCGCGATCTCGGCCCCCTGACCCTGTCGATGCTGCG
>SLQH01000510.1 GCA_007131555.1 Planctomycetota bacterium
ACCTGACCCTGGTCGACCACACCGGCCGCCAGATGCACACCGGCAAGAAGGGCGCGATCCCGCCCCATCTGGCAGCAATCCTGCGCCGCCTCGACCACGACCCGCAGACCTGGTGCCAGACCATGGCTCGCCCCCGTTCACTGCTGGGCAGCGCCCTGGGCACCGCCGCCAGTCTCGCGCAAGAAGCCGCCCGCCGGGCAGGGCGCTGGGTGCAGGCACGGTGTGCCCTGTTTCGACGCGCAGGCCCGCCCGCCGCATGCGGGTGACGTAAGGGTGCGTATCAAGAGTCAGCACGCTCGATGATGACCAGCCGCGTTGCGTTGGACTGCTAGGAGCCTGTAAGGAACAGGCTGACACGTCGCCTGGCTTGGCCTTTTCGACCCCTATCCGGCGAAATCCTCACCATAGCTACGGCTATGGCTGCGGTTTTCGACGAAATCGGGACTCGAAAATGCACTGCGCTTGTGCTCGGTCGCTATCCCTTACAGACTCCCAGGAAGCAAGCAGGCACGGTTATGGGTTCAATATGCACATGATCACTTGTGTTGCGGCAATCGGCCTGAATCCGGCTGTAGGCTATAGGCTGAATGGTGTGCTATGCAAGACGATATAGAAAAACCGGGCTTTTTACTCAAAAGTCGAATGCCGTTTGTCTGTGCATGTCCGTTTGAAAAACAATATTATAGATAAAGCATATCGTACAATTGCAGTTATTCAGAGTCACTTGGCTATAGGCGATTGTTCTCAACACATGCTGTGGTGAGCAGTATAAGGATGCGGTAAAAGAATCGCGTCTGTGTTAGGGGCAATGATGATGTAGAGTGTTGCGCGGTAGCTACCACGCTACCACGCTACCACGCTACCACGCTACCCGAGCACGACTATGCTTCCAGGCCCTAGACAACTACCGCAAGCGGTAGAATCTATTTCGCATTATTGCCAAAGGAATCCCAATGCGTCATTTTACGCGTGTGTTTGTCTGCGGTCTGGCTGCCAGTCTGCCAATGTTTTCGGCCGCCATGGCCGAAGAAAAAGGCCTGGATGCTTTGCAACAGCAGGTTGCTGCACAATTGGAACAGCGCTGGGCAGAGGATGCCGCCCAGGGGCCTGTCATGGATATCCTGGTGCGTCTGGATCAGGCCTTTCTGATTCATCCCTTGGTGCTACGCCTGCCGTGGCGTGGCGGGGCTTGGCAGGAACCCGTAGTGGAGTCCGTGCCAGATGACATCCTGGTCCAGGACATTGATGTCTCAGAGATTACGTTGCAATGGGATGAAGCTGGGGATGTGCAGGCCCTGAGTGGAGATCTCATCGTGACCTGGACTCCACGCACCATGTTGCAGCACGGCGGTTGGCAGTGGCAGTATCGCCTGCAAAGTGAACACGATGATTATGCTCAGCGGCAAGAGCGCATTGCCCTGAACACCAGTCATCAACGCAATAGTATTGCGTACCTGCTCTATGCCGAGGGCGCCATTGATGGTGAGCAGGATCTGCACGTCGCGCTTGAGCAGCGTGATGGGGCATGGATTTCTGCCACTGGCTCCAGCCCCACCTGGAATCGCGCCAATCATGTGGTGAACCCTGATGGGGTGAGCATGGGCGATCAACAAGAACTGAACGGCACTTTGGATATCACCATACTGGCCGATGGCTGGGTGCCCAGTGATGGTGAGCCACGGCCTATTAAGCTGGAGATACACACTGCACTTGACGCATTGGGAATGATGAGCGGAGCCTATACGTTGAGCGGCAGTATGGGTGAGCGTGAGGGGCAGCTGAGCGGTCGGCGCCAGCAGCAGCTCCTGGGCTCCTATCGTTTTGATCGCAGCCAGGCCCTCAATGGCCGATTAATCGTCCATGTCGAACCCCAAACCAGTGACAGCGCTCTGCAATTGACCAACGAGGATAAGGATTATAGCATCCTTCATCAAGCCCTGGCCGCTTTCCTTGCCCTGCGCGACTACCCCCGTAGCAAGCAGCATGCAGCAGATGCCCTCTCTTTGGCCAATGCTGACCTGGCTTCGCCTGAGGTAGCCGCCAGCTATGCGCGTTGGCTGGCCAGCACCCTCAACCAGGACCCCGTACATGTTGCGGTATTCGACGGCGATCCCCGCTTTGGTCCCCACCACGGGGACGCAACCCTGCCCATCTCTGATGGTATCAATCAGATTCCAGTGCCAGAGAGCGATGCCCCGCAGCGCTGGCAGCGACTGAGTGCCTGGCAGGTGATCGGTCCCTTTGGGGTGGAGCGCTTTGCGGAAGCCCCCATGCCAGAAATCCTTCCCCCGCACAGTTACCCTGCCGACGCCCTTGGCCGCTCAGTCGTACAGGATCAAGAGCTGGCTTGGGAAACAGTCGATGCCGTATACCGCGATCCCGTGCCTGGAGTACCCGACCGACAAGGTAACCGCGATTGGGACGCCTTTGAGCGGGACGACAACAGGCCCCAGCGCAGCATCAGCTATGCCAGTACCACCATTGAGGTGGCGGCAGACGGCAGCTATTATCTTGCCCTCAAAGCCATTCCTGCAGCCACGCAACTGTGGATCAATCAACGCCGGGTCGTTTTCAACCAGGCCCATCAGGGGATGCTGACCCACAACCATCGCCAGCCCCTGGTCCTGGAAATGGATTTACCAGCAGGCCCGCACCACCTGCTGCTACGGCTGGAAACTGATTTCGAGGCCACCCAAGCAGAGCTGTGGGTCTGCACCGCTGGCTCTCCTCAGGCTCTGGCCGAGGCTCCCTTGCGGGCCACGCTGCCACCGCCGCGGCAGCACGGCTGGCGCGGCCTGGATAACGATGGTCGTTACAGTGATGCTCAGCCGCCCCTGGCCTGGGATCATGAGAGCGGCCTGAATGTGGCCTGGCGCACATCGCTGCCCCAAGGCCATGGTGGCATTGCGGTATGGGATGGACTGGTGGTAGTTACCGCTGCGGGAGATCGACTGCTGGCCTTTGATCTGCAGAGTGGGGAATCCCGCTGGCAGGTGGGCGAAGGCGAAGGCGATACCAACACTGCCTCCACCACTCCCGTCGCCAGCGACGCTGGCATATGGGCCTGGTTTGGCACGGGCCGCACCCTGCATGTGGATCACCAGGGCAATCTGCTGTGGTCGGTAGACAGCGGCCTGCAGGCCAGCGGCAGCCATCTCGCCAGTCCTATTGTGATCGACAATACCCTGATTATTCAAGGTACTGATCCAGTAGCCAACCAGGTGGCGGTGATGGCCCTGGCTGCCGATAGCGGTGAACAGCGTTGGCGGCTCCCCTTGAGCCCCGACCCCGTAGACTTTCTGATACGTAGCCCGCGCGGAGACGTTCGTTGGTACTGGGATGGCATGCCCGGTAATGGCTGGGGCCTGAGCAGTATGCGCTTACACCATGGCGAGCAGCATCGCGATGTGATCATTACCCATGATGGTGCCCTGATTACTGCCGATGATGGCAGTCTGATTAGCCGTCGCATGCCGATTATCGATGGTAATCGCACGCCCCCCCTGATTGACGGCAATCGCGCCTATTTCTCCACCAGCGTGGGCCACGCCGCCCTGGAATTGTGGCTGGAAAGCGACGGTCGCATTGGCTACCGCCAAGATTGGCTCACTCGCCGCCGCGCCTTTAGCGGCAATTATGTGCCCCTCACGGGCAGTGGTGCTGGTTGGGTCATGCCGCCGCTGATGATCGATGGGCAACTGTATATCCATCGCGTCCATCGTATTCATCGCCCCCGTCACGCCATTCGCCCCTTTGCCGAGGCAGATGTCTACGATCCCGATACGGGTCGCTATCTCGCCAACCGCTGGGATCTCAGCGTACCTGGCTTCAACCCTTCCCTGCCCATGATCCAGGCTGGCCAATGGTTGTTGGCGGGTAATAGCGGCTATAATGTCATGTCCTTTTCCGAGCCTCACGGCCACCTCAATGTCGCCCTGCCAGGCCTGCCGCCGCAAATTCTCATCCGCAACCCCATTGACCGCAGCTACGCCAGCCCGGTGGCGGTGGGGCCCTATCTCCTGATACGAGGCAACGAGGCTCTCACTGCCTATGCAGCCCTCGACGATGAGGGCATGCGCGAACAGTGGAACCGCATTGCCGAGGAACAAATGGCACAAATCCCCGCCCGTCCTCGGGGCGTCGATGCTACTCCCATTGCCGCCACCCCTGGTGATTTCCACGGTCAAGACCGCGTACCCGTGGTGGATGTGCAGCCAGGCATCTGCTTTGGCGAATGGCTGGTGCTTGGCCCTCTGTCCCCCAATGCCCTTCGTGAGACCCCCAGTATCGCCAGCGTAGAGGACTTGCCCCAGGTGGGGGATAGCCTCGCCGGGCAGCAGTGGTGGTATTTAAGTCCCCGCAATCACGACATCATGAGTACCCGCTTTGCTCCCGAATTCCACTGGACCAGCGACCGCCCATCGGTTGACCATCGCATCAATCTCGCCGCCTTCACCGATGGAAGACTACGACCAGGTACCTTGCTGATGACCACGGTCATCAGCATTCCCGAAACCATTACCGCCAGCTTGGTATCGGGTCTCAATGCCGCAAGCGCCCAGGCCTGGATCGGCGGCCAAGAGGTCAAGCTGGACAGCCCACTACGCCTTGAAGCCGGCACTCATGCCCTCTTGCTGCGCATTGATATTGGCCGTCTTCCGCCCTTTGTCCGCAGCCTGGAAGCCAAGCCCCACATCGCCCTGGCCGCCAACCAGGCCGATGCCACGGCTGAGTGGTATGATCTGATCCGCCAGCGTCGCGCCATCTTGCAGCAGATCGCTGAGCAAGACGGCAACCGCTACGCCGCCCGCGCCAACCGTCTGCTGAGCATGCTGGCCGAGTATGAAGGTCCTTGAATCCGGCTATAGGCTGGGGCTGTGCACGACGATAGAGCCGGATCGGGCTTTTCGTCCATGCGGTGAATGCCTCCTGTCTGCGTATCCTCCTTGAAGCGCTGCTTTATGGCTCACTGCCCATGCCGTAGGACAAGAAGAGGAAGGAGAGTCAAGGGCGGTAGCGGAGAATGCGTGCTGGCCGGGTCTTGGCGTTGTGACCAAAGGAGCCTCAGCGCCAAAGTCCAGACTGAGCCCTTTCCGTTGCCAGATCACGGCTTGGCCCTTGCTCAATACTCGGCAACATGCCGGTCATGAGTACGCCTGACCTGGAGGCTGCGATGTGTCGCGGCACTGCGTCGTCCTCGCTGGTCGGGATCATCCTGGCCCTGGTGCTGGCGGGTCCGGGCTTGGTTGCTTCCGAGTCGCGTGGTCTCTCTGCGGCCCTGGCCGAGCATCTGCGCCAGGCCGAGGAGCAGATCCAG
>SLQH01000467.1 GCA_007131555.1 Planctomycetota bacterium
ATCGCCGAGCAGGGCGGCACCGCCCTCATCGACCAGTATCTCGAACGCCTTGACTGGCAGGTCAACGAAAACTCCAACATGAGCTATTCGTTGCAGGGACTCAACAATTACATCTCGTCGGACATCACCAAGTCCTACTGGCTCAACGAGATCTACCCGGCCGAGGTCCGGGGCGCCCACAAGGCCGGCGACATGCACATCCACGATCTCAGTCTGCTGTCGGTGTACTGCGTCGGCTGGGACCTCAAGGACCTCCTGCTGACCGGCTTCAAGGGAGCCGTGGGCAAGGCCGAGAGCCGGCCAGCCAAGCACTTCCGGGCCGCTCTCGGCCAGATCGTCAACTTCTTCTACACCCTCCAGGGTGAGGCCTCGGGGGCCCAGGCCTTCGCCAGCTTCGATACCTACCTGGCCCCCTTCATCCGCTTCGACGGCCTCGACTACATCGAGGTCCGGCAGGCGCTGCAGGAATTCGTCTTCAACCTCAACGTCGCCACCCGGGTCGGCTTCCAGACCCCCTTCACCAACATCACCATGGACCTGCGCTGCCCCTCGACCCTGGCCGACGAGCCGGTGATCATCGGCGGCCAGCTGACCGACTTCACCTATCGCGACTTCCAAGAGGAGATGAACACGCTCAACCGCGCCTTCCTGGAGGTGATGTGCGAAGGCGATGCCAAGGGCCGGGTCTTCACCTTCCCCATCCCGACCTACAACATCGACCACGACTTCGACTGGGACGACCCCGAACTGTCCTGGTTGTGGAAGGTCGCGGCCCGCTACGGCGTTCCGTATTTTGCCAACTTCATCCACTCCGACATGTCGCCCGAGGACGCCCGCAGCATGTGCTGCCGCCTGCGTCTGGACATGCGCAAGCTTGAGGCCCGCGGCGGCGGCCTGTTCGGCTCCAACCCCCTGACCGGCTCGATCGGGGTGGTGACCATCAACATGCCACGCCTGGGCTACTTGGCCGAGGATGAGGCCGGCTTCCTGGCCCGCCTCGACCATCTGATGGAACTGGCCCGCGACAGCCTGGAGATCAAGCGCAAGATGCTCGAGCGCATGACCGAGCGCAATCTCTATCCGTATGTCCGTTTCTACCTGCGGGCCATCAAGGAGCGCTTCGACAACTACTGGCACAACCACTTCTCGACCATCGGTCTGGTCGGCATGAACGAGGCCTGCCTCAACCTCTTGGGGGTCGGCATCGCCGAGGAACAGGGCGCGGCCTTCGCCAAGCGGGTGCTTGATCACATGCGCCAACGCATGGCCGAGTTCCAGGAGCAGACCGGCCATTTCTACAATCTTGAGGCGACCCCGGCCGAGGGCACCAGCTACCGCCTGGCCCTGGCCGACAAACAGCGCCATCCCGACATCATCTGCGCCAACCAGACCGGCTACGAGCAGGGCGCCAAGCCCTTCTACACCAACTCGACCCAGTTGCCGGTCGATCACACCGATGACATCTGGGAGCTGTTCGACCACCAGGACGACCTCCAGACCCGCTATACCGGCGGCACCGTGGTCCACGTCTTCGTTGGCGAGGAGCTGGAGGACGGCGAGGCGGTGAAGCAATTCGTGCGCAAGGTCTGTACCAACTACCGCCTGCCCTACTTCACCATCAGCCCGACCTTCAGCATCTGCCCTGAACACGGCTATCGCCCCGGCCAGCAGAACACCTGCCCCGACTGTGGCAGCGACTGCGAGGTCTATTCACGGGTGGTCGGCTATCTGCGCCCGATCGGCCAGTGGAACGATGGTAAGCAGGCCGAATTCGACATGCGAGCCGATATGACCATTGCCCCGACCTGCGTCGAGGGCTGAAGCTGATGCGCTGCGGGGGCCTGCAACGTTTCTCCCTGGCCGATTTCCCCGGCACCGATGCGGCCATCGTGTTCACCACCGGTTGCAACCTGCGCTGCCCCTACTGCCATAATCCCGACCTGGTGACTAACGGTGGCCGGGCGGGAGTGGCCGAGGCCGCAGTGTGGGACTTCCTGGAACGGCGCCGGGGACGGCTCGGCGCCGTGGTCCTCAGCGGCGGCGAGGCCCTGCTCCAGCCGGACTTGGCCGTCGTCTGTCGGCGCCTGCGGGATCTCGGTTACCGCATCAAGCTCGACACCAACGGCACCCGCCCCCAGGCCCTGGCCGGCCTGCTGGAGGCCAGCCTGCTCGACTACGTGGCCCTGGACCTCAAACTGCCGCTGGAGCGCTACCCGGAGATCGGCGGCGATGGCCGGGCCGTGGGTCAAAGTCTGGAGATCCTGGTGGCGGCCGGGGTTGCCGCTGAATGCCGCAGCACCGTGGTCCACCCCCTGCTAGGCGCCGATGATCTGGTGGCCATCGGTGGCCTGATCGCCAACCGCCTGCCCTGGATCCTCCAGGACTACCGCCCCCCGCCCCGCTGCCTGGACCAGACCTTCGCCGCCACCGCCCGGCCCTTCGACGACGCCCAACGCGATGACCTGTGGCGCCAGCTCGACATCCTCGGCCTGTGCTGCCGCTGGCGCGGCCAGGAGATCAGTCGCGAGGCCCCGCCGTCAGTGCGGATCAGCCTACCGGCACGGCCTGCGGTCCAGAACGGGCGCTGAGGCCGGCGCGGAGCTGACGCTGGCCTTGCCGAAGGGGCGGGCTGGCCGGACTCGGACAAGAAACACACAAAGCAGCCATATACTGTGACCCGCCTGGACGGGATCTGGTTGATGGTTGTCCTTGCCAGACAGCAGTGTACACTACATGTGTACACTACAGGAACTCCCCCATGAAGGCCTCTGTTCTCGACCTGCGCCGGCGCATGCCTGAGGTCCTCAAGGCCCTCGATCGCAACGAACGCGTGACCATCCTCTATCGTGGTCGGGAGCGGGCCATTCTCGTGCCCGCAGTGGCCAAGGGCAGCGATGGCGCACCCGTCAAAGTCTGTCACCATCATGCCTTCGGCATGTGGGCCGATCGCAACGATCTGGACGATGTCACCACCCACATCCGCACGATGCGTCAGGGTCGGCACCATGCTCTTTGATACCGATGTGCTGATCTGGTACTTCCGGGGCAAGGCCAAGGCGGCCCGGACCATCGAGTCCGCCGAAGCACCGACCATCAGCGCTGTCACCTACATGGAACTGATCCAGGGCGTGCGCGACAGGCGGGAACTCCGCACCATCCGCTCCTTTCTGGCCGACCTGTACATTCCAACCCTTCCCCTGACCGAAAACATCGGCCACCGGGCAACGATCTACCTGGAGGAGCATGCGCTGAGCGCCGGCCTCACCATGGCCGATGCCCTCATCGCTGCCACTGCGATGGAGCACGCCATGCCCTTATGCACAGGCAACACCAAGCACTTCACATGTATCGCAGACCTGGACCTCCAGGCATTCAAGGCCTGATACAACCATACCGATCCACAGGGACGCGGATCAGCCTACAGGCACGGCCTGCGGTCCGGAGCGGGCACTGAGGCCGGCCTGGCGGTTGCGCTGCCGTTCGAGCAGGTACAGGCGGTCCATCAGGCGCAGGCGGCGACTGACATCGCGAGCCAGATTCATCATCACCAGAGTGAAGGCCTCAAGGTGCCAGCGCTTGAGTTCGTAGAGGCTGCGACTGGTCAGCACCAGCACCGTGGTCTCTTCAAGGCTGCGCACGGTGGCGGTGCGCGGTTGGATGTCGAGGATCTCCATCTCGCCGAATATCTGACCCGGTTCCAATGTCGCGACCCGCTCCGGCGGACTGTCGGCGTCAGGCTTGACCCGCACCTCCGCCAAGCCCTCAAGAATGAAGTACACCCGGTCACCGGTCTCGCCTTCGCGCAGAATGTCATAGTCTGACGGGAATATCTCCCGCTGCATCAGTGAGCGCAGGTGGTCCAACTCATGCTGGTTGAGGCCACCGAACAACGAGTAGGTGCTCAGATCGGCATCGGCGATCACGGCGCGCCCTCCCTTCATGCTCACGGCAATACGTTTTATCATACGCTGGCTGGCAAGACGGCTAGCGATATCTGCTGCTCAGCAGCATCTCGCATGTGCCTCAGACCCATCTTGTCCATTGACCACACATACGACAGGACGTAAAGTGCCATTTCAACCCCACGCCAGGACTCTGTCCCAGACTTCAAAGGCGTTTCTGATACATCATGCCTCTGACCCCGCAACTATTGATCGCTGATGATGATGACGGCTTCCGCCACCTGGTGCGGACAGTGCTGGAGGATGCCGGATATCAGATCCATGAGGCCGCCGATGGCCAGGAGGCCCTCGATTGCCTGCACCAACAGGCCATCGGGGTGGTCCTGCTGGACCTGAGCATGCCCAAACGCAGCGGCATGGAGGTTTTGGCCGAGATCATGGCCCTGGACGAGGCCATCGAGACGGTGGTGGTCAGCGGCAACGATGCCCTGACGACCGCCGTCGAGGCCATGCGCCTGGGGGCCTATCATTACCTCACCAAACCAGTCAATCTTGATGACCTGACCCTGACCATCGCCCGGGCCTTCGAGAAGCAGCAGGCCTGTTTCGAGAACCGCCTCCTGCGGGCCGCCATCCGGCATGGCAGCATGGTCGAGCCGGGCATGCCGGTGGTGGCCGCCAGCGCCAGCATGCGAGCCTTGTTCAACGAGGCCCAGACGGTGGCGGCGATGGACGCTCCGGTCCTGATCAACGGCGAGACCGGGGCCGGCAAGGAGGTGGTGGCGGCCTATATCCACCGTTACAGCCGCCGGGCCGACGGCCCCTTCAACGTCATCAACTGCGGAGCCCTGTCCGAGAGCCTGATCGACGCCGAGTTCTTCGGCCATGTCAAGGGCGCCTTCACCGGGGCCGAGGATGCCCGACCGGGGATCATCGAGGTCTCACACGGCGGCACCCTGTTGCTGGACGAGATCGGCGATCTCGCCGCCTCGGCCCAGACCCGCCTGCTGCGGGTCCTGGAATACGGGGTGGTGCGACGGGTCGGGGCCACCAAGGAGATCCCGGTCGATGTCCGCATCCTCGCCGCCACCCACTACAGCATGGAGGCCCTGGTGGCCTCGGGGCGCTTCCGCGAAGATCTCTACCACCGCCTAGTGGTCATCAACCTGCGCATCCCCGCCCTGCGCGAGCGCCAGGATGACATCGTCCCCCTGGCCTGCTTCTTCCTTGATGAGATCTGCAGCAAGTACGGCGACAGCATCGGCCTGGGCGAGGACTGCTACGATCTGTTGCGCGACTATCCCTGGCTGGGCAATGTGCGCGAACTGCGCAATGTCATCGAGCGGGCCTGGTTCGCCTCCCTGCGCGACGGCGCCCGCACCATCC